>NZ_VCNH01000003.1 GCF_024355225.1 Roseovarius sp. M141 | reverse complement strand
CGTGGCGACATTGTCGATGCCGGCAGATGCTTGGGGGTAGCGGAGGAGGTCGAGAGCGGTCAGAGCCGGTGACGAAAGTTGCATATTGCCAGTGTCCGTTTTGCGCTTTTCTACGCCTTCGGCGACCTCCGAAATGTCTTTGCGGTAGTAGAAGACAATCAGATTACGACCGGCTCGAATTTTCGGAAACCGCTTTGACGTCACGACCTGGAATTCCATAACGGCCTGGTGGGTCGCGCCGTGAAGCTCTGCAGCCTTGAGGAGGCCGACATAGTAGTTTTGTCCCTCGTGTCCCATAAGAGCGTCGATGTACCAGGATGGTGGTGGTGCTCCCCACGTTGCATACTGCGGAGGGACGGCAACGTAGAAACCCTGCCGAGGGCTCAACAAGGTCTTACGACGTTGTAGCCGTTCTGCAGCGTCCAGGAATGCGCCGTGGCTCACGTTGAGGGCGCTCTCAGCTTCGTCAGCCGTGAACACGGATCGGCCAGCCGACAGCAGCTCGGTGATGTAGCTAGATAGGGCAGATCGCTGATCATGAACCATGTTTGTATGTCCGCGTTTTGAGCGGAAATTCTTACATGATTTGCCATCTCTGAGCAATACGTGCTCAAATGTCCGCGCCTAAAGCGGAATCTCTAGCATGGTTGCATCAACAACCAAAGCCAAGTGACCTTCAGGGAGCTGCCTCGACCGACACCTAGAAGAAGATGGGCTAGACAGTCAGTTCCCTGCGTCGTCCGGAGTATCACTGCTTTGAGGGGTGATTATCACTGGAACTAAGTGGCGAAAGATCGCAGAATTTGTAACCGCTTGTATTCATGAATTCTAATGGCGAAGGATAATGCGACTACTTGCTACAGCCGACATTCACCTAGGTTCTCCGATCAGGTCGGTCGCACTGCGAAACCCTGATCTTGGGGATCGTTTGAAGCAGGCGAGTCGTGACACGTTCGCACGGATCGTCGATCTGGCGGTGACCGAGAACGTGGATGCGCTCGTATTGGCGGGGGACATTTTCGACAATGGATACCCGGATTTGCGGTCTCGCGCCTTCCTGATCGCACAGTTGTCACGGGCCGCGGAGGCAGGTGTGCCAACGGTCTTGATCCGAGGTAACCACGATGCGTTGCTCGACCACCGTGCCCACGGAGAACTTGGTCCCAACATCCATCTTCTGCACAAGGAAATGCCAACGGTCGAAATCGGCGATACCGCCTTTCACGGGCTTTCGTACGATGCGTCTCATGTCGGAAAGAGCTTCCTACCCGACTACCCAAAGCCGGTGCCGGACAAGCGAAACGTCGGTCTTATGCATACCTCGCTTGACGGGGCTCCCGGTCATGATCCGTATGCGCCCTGTGCCGCGGCCGATTTGATGGCGCACGGCTTCGACCTATGGTGCCTCGGTCATATACATGCGCCATTTGAGCGTCGGGACGGCCCCGTTTTGGCAATGATGCCGGGCATTCCGCAGCCGCGCCATTTCGGTGAGCGCCGGGGCGGGACAGTCACGCTTGTCGAAATGGGAGACGGCGCGCCCATATTCGAGCGGCGCGACGTTGCGCAGTTGGGTTTCGCCGAGTTGGAACTAGACCTCCAGGCCTGCAACGATCAGCAGGACGTAGTTGGCAGTCTTAGAGACGGCCTTTTGTCGGCACAGGAGCGGAATCAGGATATCGCCGTCCGGCTGACGGTCACAAGCTTGAGGCAGAGTGCCGCGTTTGTTACGGAACTCGCCGAAGAAATCTTGGGCGACGTCGATCGGGTTTTTCTGGACAAGATCACAATCGTACCGCCCTCTCGCCCACTCAACACCGAGACAGATGACCTTGTTCGACTGATGCGCGCCGAAATAGCCGAAGACGGCTTCCGCCAAGCCGCCCTTCAGCAACTTGATGAAGTCCATACCGCCCTGCCGAGCGAAATCGCGGGAGAGCTGGACGACAGCGCTCTGGACGCATTGTTCGAAGATGCCATCGCTGAAGTGATGCTTGCGATTCATGCGGAGCGGCCGGAATGAGGCTGAATGAGCTGCATCTTATCCGCTACGGCAATTTCGAAAACGCCGAGATCGTCTTTCAGGTGACAGAGCCGGGCACCCCCGACGTAACTGTGGTTTACGGGCCGAACGAGGCCGGAAAGTCGACAGCGTTTAACGCGCTATTGGAAGTTCTCTTTGGCTTCCGAGCTGGTGCGCATCCCTATGCATTCCGGTTCGAGCGAAGCGACTTGCTAGTGGGGGCAGAGCTTGATCTACCCGGTCGCGGGGCAACTGTCCTGCGACGAAACAGCAAGCGGTCGCAGTCCTTGCTGGATTCAGACAATCGGCCGGTCGCCGACGCGATCCTCGCGAGCGCCTTGCACGGGCTGACGCGGGAGGAATTTGAGGAGAGGTTCTCGCTGGATGAAAGAGGTCTGCGGCACGGCGGCGAACGGATTGCCAGTGCGAAGGGCGATCTCGGTCAGCTTTTGCATGCAGGCGTTTCGGGTCTGACCGGCATTTCGGAGACGCTGAATGCACTGTCGGAGCGCGCCGACAAATTCCACAAAAAACATGGCCGTGCCACGGAGCTGAAACAGGCGAGCGACCGCCTGAAACAGATCAGCCGCGAGCTTCGAGCCGATCGGCTGACCTCGGAACGGGAACGAACTCTTCGTCAGGACTGTGAACAGAAGACCGCGCTGTTCGAGGCGGAAAACTTAGCGCTGGTCACTGCGCAAAAACGTCGTCTTGCCGCCACGGCGGCCAGTACGTGGTTCGACCGAACCGAGGAGATGGAACGACTTGCCGAGGCCCTGAAGGACTACCCCGATGGCCGGGACCTGCCCCAAGATACGGCGGAGCGCGTCGCGGCGCTGGTGGAGAAAATCTCCTCGCTCGAGGACCGGATCTCCGAGGCAGACAATGACGTCGCCAGCCTTGACCGGATCATTGAAGAGAATCCCGCTGACACGCTCGCTCCGGCGCTGAACGCCGAATTGGAACGTCTTGATCAGATGACGATCGATGAAGCCCCTTTGATGGACCGGGCCACGACGGCGCGCGCGGATCTCGACCGTCGGACGGCAGACCGGGATGCGCTCGCCACGGAGATTTCAGCGGCGCTGACGCGGCTCTCGCCGTCCGGTACTGCGGTGTCGGATCTTGTTCTCGACACGGCGGAGCTGGAAGAGATCGCCGGGGCTGTCGAGGCGTGCCGTATGGCCGGCGAGGCGTTGAACACGGCGAATGCCGTTGCCGATGCGGCGAAAGCGCGGGAGGGCGAGGCGCCTAGCGAGCCGCAAGATCTGACCCTCCTGCGCGACGCATTCGAGGCCTGGAGGCCAGTTTCGGACTTGACCATGTGCGAAACGGAGCGGGATCAGACCCTCGCGCGACTGACGAAGGCTGCCGCCGACTTGCCTTCGGACTGGACCGGCTTGGTCGACGCCGGCCTACCTGCGCCTGAGACGCTTGAGAAAGCAGCGCGGGAGTGGTCGGACTTGTCCTCGGACATCGCCGCAGCCAAGGGCAACGTCGAGGAGCGCTCGAAGGAATTGGAGGATGCCACGGCCGATCTCTCGGCTTTGCAGGACGCGCCCGAAGCGGTGGATGTCGCAACAACCGAGGAAACCCGTCGCCACCGCGACCTGGCTTGGATACGCCACCGCGACGACCTGTCCGATCCCTCCGCCGACGAATTCGAGACGGCGATGCGCGCGGACGACAGTGCACGCGCCCATTTCGTAGCTGGGGCGGAGATCCGCCAGCGGCGGCTTGAAGCGCAGAGAAGGGAAAAGACAGCGAAGGCGCGTTTCGAAACCGCTGAAGCGCGGCTGGCAGACCTGATCGATCGCCGCGAGAGTTTGTCAGAGGTTCATTCGGGGCTATCAGTTAAGCTCGGTCTGGAAGCAGGCGCCCCTCCAGCGGCTTTCGGACCACGCCACCAGGCCCTTGCGACGGCGGCCAACGCCGCTGCCGATCACTCGAACGCGCAAGCAGCGTTGGATACCCGCCGCCGCCGCGAAGAAGCCTTGCGCACCGAATTGATGGAATCGGCCCGCGCCTTGGACCTCGGCGTGGGCAAGGGCGAAATAGCTGCCCGGGTGCAAAGGGTTCTGACGCTGGAAGAAAGTGACCGCAAAGCCTGGAGTAAATGGCGGGACGGCCAGAAGGCCATCGACAAACTGGACGACGACGCGCTGGTCAAGAAGGGCGATCTTAAGCGGGCAGAGGTCGAGTTCGAACGGTTGACTTCCTCTTTGCCACTGAGGGATCGCTCGGTCGAGGGGGTCCGGAATGCTCTTCCACAGTTGCGGAACCTACTTCGGCTGCACACCGATCATCAGCGTCTCGATGAGCGGATCGAGGCTCTGCAACAGGCGACCTCGGCGTTGTCAGAGGGGGCCGCACGGCTGGCGAAGATTCTTGGCGAGACAGAGGATCAGGTCGGGCTGGAACCTATTCAGACCATCGACCAGGCGCGCTTGCGTCTGGCGGCAGCAACGCGCGCCGACGAAAAGCGCGGTGATGCCAAGTCACGTCGGGACAAGGTCACGGCGGCACGACATCGCCATACGACCGAGCTTGGGACCGCAAGGAGCGAACTAGATGCCCATTTCAACGGTCAGGGGGATGACAGCCTTCTGCCAAGCGATCGGATAGCAAGGCTGGTTGAACGGGATCGGTTGCGCGCCAACCGTCTGGCGGCGGATCAGGACAGGCAGCAGGCCATCGTTGGCGTCGACGAAGATCTCTTCGGGGAGGAACTCGATCGGATGCCGGACGCCTCCCGCGGACTTGTTCTCGAACAGCAGGTCCAAGACGCGCAAGACAGCCGAGACGCCGCGCGCGATGCACAACGTGAGGCCGAGCGTTTGTACCGCGAAGCATTCGACGCCGCCGACCGTAGCGATCTGGTTACCGAACAGGCGACGTTACTGGAGGCGCTCCGCAGTGGCGGGCGCCAGGCGGTCGTTGCGCGGCTGGGTGTGCTGGCGGCCCGTGGGGCACTTCGTCGGCTGGCGGAGGAACGACGTAGCGACATGCTGCGCGATGTCGAGGCGGCCTTTGTCACCATGACCGCGCCCAAGTGGCGCGGCGTCGATGTCTGGAGCCAGGTCGAAGGAGAAAAGTTGGTCGGCATCGACGCCGACGGCGCTAAGGTTCCAGTCGAAAAGATGTCGACGGGGACCATGGGCCAGCTGTATTTCGCCTTGCGGCTGGCCGGGTATCGCAGCTTTGCGAACGACCTCGGAGCCCTTCCGATGATCCTTGACGACATTATGGAAACATTCGACGACACGCGCGCCCGGGCCGCGTTGCAACTATGCGCCGAGATCGGGGCAAGTGGGCAGGCGATCCTGTTCACCCACCACGCACACCTGGTTGAGATGGCCCGCGCCTCGGTTCCGGGAGTGGCCGTTGTGGAAATGCCGGCCTGACCAACTGGGTATTCAGCTTTCCGCCGAGTAACGACTTTCGTGGCACCGCCCTGTTTAACGGACCGGTGGTGCCGAAACGAAAGTCCACTCATTCTATTCTTGGGCCGAAAGTGGCATCGGTCCGATAACGATTTTGGAAAATTCGGTCCGGTCGCGTCGGAATAGCCCGAGTGCTGCAGCTGGCAGTGCCAAGTGCGGTATTACGCTGTCATTGCGCAGCTGGTAGTAAAAGGGCGCTTGTCGGATGGAGGAAGAGAGTGAGTTTTTCGTTCTGGTGGATTGTTGGCGGGATTGTCCTTGTCATTCTCGGAATCTGGACCTGGAAGCCGAGTAAGGCGGCCCGGCAGCACGGGCGTCTCGATGAAACTCCGCCTTCTATCAAAGTGGCAAAACCCAAGGGTCTTTTGCGCGCCGAGCAACGCGGCTTGCGGGCTCCGGTCCCGATGGGTTGGGAAGTTCACAAGTTTGGCGACAATGCGCCCGCGGGCGACTGGGTACAGTGGAATATCGGAAGCGGATGGTTCGATGTCCAAGGTCTCTTCAATCGCAAAGAGGGAGTAAGGGAGTTTCTTCGGCTGGCAGCTCAAGCCGACATGCGGGGCGAGCCTTTCGGGGCATTGCTTAACCCCGAGCCTGACAACAAGCATGATAAGAACGCCATGCAAGTCATCGGCATCCTTGGTCCGCACGAAGCGCCGACGTCACGGGTCGCCTTGGGCTATGTGCCAGCCGATGTGGCGGCCGAGGTCGCAAGCTTTCCGGAGGGGATGCCAATTGCCGTGGAACTGAAGAAATCCCGGATCGGGGAGGTTGACGTCATCTTGAACTGCGCAGGTTTGTGGCCACCGGCCAAGCAGCGACAGGAGATGGGATTTGAGACGGCGCCATCGAAACCTGCCACCAGAGTGGACGAGAAAGCACTCGAGAAGCTCGATGCCTTGATCCAGCGCATGAACGCGATGCCTGCCCTCACAGCGAAGCAAGCGGCCGCGAGACAGAAAACGAATAGGATCGATTTCATCGAGGACGACGAAGCTACAATTCAGCGCAAGTTGGCCGAACTGGAGGCCGACAGATCACCTTCGGTTCTGGAGGACGCCGGCGGTATCAAACAATACGACAACGACCTTGCCAAGCAGGTGGAGATCGTCAGCGAAGGACTCGATGGATGGGAACGGTCCGGCATGACACCCGCGCCGTACTATTCCTACCGGATTGCTGTGATCCTCTCGAAGCAGAAAGAAGTTGAGCGCGAGAAGGCTTTCCTAGCCGCCTGGTGCAGGCATTTCTCCGAAGTTGGTATCGGGCAGCGCTATGCGGACTTGGTCGAGCGGGCTCGTAAGAAGGGTGCCGTTCCGGCGGCCTGAAGTTTGGCGGAAGAGGGTTGGTACGCTGATGGTAGCCGAGGATATCGCTCTCGGAGCGGTAACTACGATGGGGGGCATGCCACTACGGGCCTCCAAATGGGACATGCTTTTCCCGGCATACAAGGTCCAGTAATTGGCACGGAACGCGAATTCCCTGCAGAGCAGACCAATGGCCGCTTTATCGGCCACAAGAGACACAGAACGTGCGATATGTGCTCGAGCGTGCATGCTATAGTTCCAAGGCGAATGCGATTGACACAAGCCTTATAGAACTACCGCGGCTCAATACTTCGTCAGAACGGATGACTACACTCAGGACTGGAGCAACATGGGAAGCATTAACATATCACGACAGACCACAGTTGATTTACTCACGGAGTTTGCGGGATTCAAGGCGGGGATCGTTCTGACAGACGTTGAACTTTCGGAACTTCTACAGGATTATGACGCAGTATTATCAAAGAAAATCGTTTCAGAGGAGATTGGGGGCTTTCGCTTTCATTCATCTGAATTCGATGAGATTGCGGCGCACATCCTGTACAAGCTTGGAAATATTGACGAACCAACTACCATCCCCCATCACCTCCGACTTTATCATAAGGTAAAGTCCGACCCCAAAAAGCTCGCCTGCTACGAACATGTCATGGGCTGTTACAGTGACTTCATGAGGTCGGTTTTTGCTGATCCGCCGCCTTATGGGACGGCATTGGACCCTGAGCCATTCATGAGGGCCGCAATGAAGGGGCACGGGAAGGATGGCCTGGATATGGCAATGGAAGTCATTAAGGGCATCAACCACCAGCTTCATATTTCACCGCACGGCCGGATTCGCTCTCGCGATTGGAAGGACACAGCCGATCTGGAAACTCTCTTCAAATCGGAGTCGCTCGAAACCATGTATGGCAGTTTTTTCGATCAGCGGTTCATCGATTATTTGGAGCGGAACTTTGAAAAAGTTGGAGAAATACACTGGCGCAAGTTTGAAGGTTTGGCGGGAGAATTTTTTGAAAGGGAGGGGTTTCGCGTGGATGTGGGACCCGGGCGAAATGATGATGGCATAGACCTCAGAATATATCCAAGGGAGCAGTTGGAGGAAATGCCACCGCTAATTATTGTTCAATGCAAAAGGCAGAAAGAAAAGATTGGAAAGGCGTTACTGAAATCCGTCTATGCGGATGTTCTCCACGAGAAGTCAGAGTCAGGGCTTATCGTTACAAGTTCATACATGTCCCCCGGCGCGGAAACGATGCGCGTGGCGAGGGAATACCCCGTAGAAGCCGCCGACAGAGACACTTTGAAAACGTGGATAGCCAAAATGAAGAGCGAACGGATTTGAGAGAAAATGGCGGAAAGATCTAACGTTTGGAACCCATTAGATTGGCAGCAAGATAGTCGATCAGTTCACCGCCTTGATTGCCCTGTCGAAAGCGCCTTTGCTCCTCGAAATCAGTAGACGGCAACATGTGGATGAACTGGTCGTCGGCATACAGAGCCAACATTTGCTCGGGATTGAGGCCGCCAGTGCGTAAACCAGCCAGATTATTCCCCGCCTCGATCGCAGCGCCAACCATGACATCTGCCAGTTGCACTGCCGGGCTCTTCTTCGAGTCCACCTGTTCCACGTCTGTGAGCTTGAGGGGAAAGCTAAGCGTCGTGATCTCGGTCGCCCGAAACTCGACCGTATCGTCGTGATTGATGAAACGCTGCAAGAGTTCATGATAGGTAGCAAGATTCTTGGACTGGTCGTGCTGTACCCGGTAGGGGCCGTCCGCCATCACCTCCATCCGAGTGATGAGCGATGTCAGTACAATCATCGCGACGTCGGTGGTCAGTTCTGGGGTGGCGATGGCCGACAAACAATCGCGATCGGCATACTGTGCGAGAGGACCAATGACCTCGGGCATCTGCCTCCAATTCGTCGCTCGGTGGTGTCTCGAATCTGGTGGAAATTCCCCGGCGGCGTTCTCCGAGTATGGGGATTTGGGCCTGATCAGGCCGCGAGGTCAAGGCTGATCGGGGCGATGGGCTGAGCCAGCGTTTCCCAACCGTCCACTTTCCGCATCTGGATCTGGCCCGATGCCATCAGCGCCCAGAGCAGCATCGGCACGGTTTCGGCGCAGGGCAGCACGGTTTGGGTTTTGATGCGGCGGCGGAACTCCTCGTTCAGGCGCTCGATGGCGTTTGTCGTGCGGGCTGATTTCCACTGCGGCGGGTCCAGCCGGGTGAAGGTGAACAGCCGGTCTCCGGCCTCTTCCAGGCTGTCCGCCACCGCGCGGCATTTCAACCGCCATTTGCGCAGGAACGCCTTGCGGCGCTTGTCGATTTCAGCCGCATTTTCGGCATAGATCATGTCGCGATAATCCTCGGTCAACTCGTCCTGCATGCGTTTCGGGGCGTGGCCGAGAAGATTGCGATGCTTGTGAACCGTGCAGCGCTGGATCGGCAGGTCCTCTCCCCAGAGCGCGACAAGAGCGGCCTCAAGACCGGGAGCGCCGTCGACAATGACAAACTCCGGTCGCTTCAGGCCGCGCGCGTCGAGATCGCCGAGAAACTCGGCCCAGGCAGCCTTGCTTTCACCGCCCATATTCATAATCGAGAGCAGCACCTTCTGCCCGTCCCGGCGTATGCCGATAGCCGCCAGCACCGAGATGTTGGTGGCTTTCTTGTCAATGCGCGTCTTGATCACCGTGCCGTCGAGGATCAGCCGGACGATGTCCTCATTGGCCAGGTTGCGCGCCACCCAGGCATCCCAGTCGACCTTCACCTTGCGCCAGGCCCGGCTGACCACATCCTTGCTCACCGCGCCTTCGAATAGCCCATACAGCGCCCGTTTCACGCGCCGCGTGTTGGTGCCTGCCAGGTAGACCGAGGCAATCAGCGCTTCAGCCTTCTTGGTCAGCCGCTGATAACGCGGCAGCGCCTTCGAGCGCCATTCCGTGGTCTTGCCGGTCTCATCGACGGCGCGGGCACGCGGCACGCTTATCGTCTCGGTCCCAAACGTGCCAATCAACTGACGCTCCCGGTGGCCGTGCCGGTAGCCCGTGGGTTTGTCGGTGCTGCGGTCATAGCGGCAGCGCCCCAGAAACGCCTCCAATTCCTCTTCGAAAACCGCCTCGATCGTGGCGCGGATATTTTCTCGAAGGCGATCCTCGATCGGATCATGGCCCGTTTCATTGGACAGTAGCGAAAGCGTGGCAGTGTCGGTATTGTTCTTCATGGCGTGATCTCCCTGGCGGTGTCAGCCGCCGGTTGGGTGGGTTCAAGTCACCCGGAGATTACGCCACCTTCGAATTTCTACCACCTTCGCGACACGACCCGTCGCTCTGGCTGCCGACACTAGGTCATTCAGTGCTTCGCAGGTTTTCTCCTTCATAGCTCGCTGAAAAGACTCCATCAGCCGTTCAAATTGCGGTTCGCCGAGCAGTGCCGGGCCAGCCATGTGCAACATGGACGCCATCGCATAGTTCTGGCCATTCGCGTAGAAGTCCAAACCGCGCTCGTAATAGTAGGGCTCCACGGCGTAGTCGACGAACATGAGCGTCAACATGAACCGTTTGTCGCAGACGTAGGTAACACACTTGAATTCACCAAGGAGGTCGCGCATCAGCGCAAGCAACCGGGGGTGGTTGGTTTGTCGCCTTGATAACGCACGGTACTTCAACTCGGGTGCCTGCAACTTTGGGAAGCCGACTTGCTTGGCGAGGCCATCGGGAGCCTCGAAAGTCACTTCGTGGATTCCAAGAAAGTAGGAGGTGAACTGAAGTGCCACGGCTCCCGCGAAGACCGAGGCCGGCAAGTTCAGCGGTGATCGGCTAAACAGAGCCTCCGATGCCGAAATGAGACCGAAAGGTGAAGTCGGGCTGGGGGCGAGTTCGGGCTTTGTTGCCTCCGCTGGTCTGTCGTCTGGCGCGTTTTCGTCAGCGTGGCTGCCCTCTTCCAGATTTGAAGCGGATGCGGCAGGGGTGGCCTTCGCTCCGCGCTTTTCGCGCCGTTTGGCGTCCAGTTTGGATCGGGCGGCACTGAGCTCCGTTTGCAAATCGCTCGCCGCCTCCGGATCATCACAGCCGAAGACCCTTGCAAGCCATCTGATGTTCTCGCTGCTGATCCCGTTGTCGTTGTCCTGGAACCAGACCTGGACAGTGCGGAGATCGATACCATTCCGGTTGGCTTCGATTGACGAAATTGCGTCGGCCAACGTCTCCGGCGTCCACGGTCCGTCAGGAAACCCCTGAAGGTCGACCGGTCTACCCGCACCTGCTGCCGCTAAACGAGCAAAAAGTTGCTTAAAGTCTTCGCCAGATTTCTGCGGTGCAACAAAGTATTTTCCATTCTTGATCAATATTTTGCGCGCCAGTTTTTCGTTCTTTTGCGCCCCTCTGCGTAGTTTATCGTGATGACGCCGAACAGGTAAGCTCAACTATTCCGAGTGGCGGATTTTGGCTGGAAGTGGCCGTTGCTGCACCGCGACATCAAACATCGGTGTGCCGATCCAGCATCAAGAATACTGGAGGACTTTGCATGACAACCGTCGTAAGGATCAAAGTGAAGCCATACCGCACCGCAGGTCGAGGCTCCAACCAAAAGCAGAGTGGGCGCGAAGAGCGCCTCCACGCCCATGCTGTAAAGCGCATTTATGACCGCCATACCGGTGAGCATATTGGATGGCTTTACGAATGGAACACTGGCGATCTTGTTCCGAGATGGACTGCAGCGCCGCACAGTGATGTTATCTATGATTGAATGAACGACTTGAGAACTAGGTCAGGATGGCCGCATTATTTAACATAATAAGCTCAGCTTGGACGTTGCTCAAGCTGAACTAAGCGATATCGAGGTGGGGCGCGGAGAGATGTTCGGGCAAATTGAAGCGGTGACAAGAATGAACACCGAGTCGAGGCGCGGGTCCTCACACCATCGACGCTTCTCATTCTGACAGGAGCGCAATTCAGGCGCCTCATGGATGGCAACAAGACCTTGAGGGAGGCGGTGCGCGCGCTTGCGGTGAAGCGCGGAATCAAGTCCGAAGCGGTCCGGTCCGAACGGCCACTATCCGACTAAAGTCAGCGTCCGTACACCATGTCACCGATGACAGTGGCATCATGGGACGGCACCGACCCTCTCGATACGTTTGCTGCCTTGAGCCGACCGCGAACCTGCCGCTTCGTCGTTCTCCGGATCTGCGCGGGTCCTGCCGCCATCGTCCTCCCAACGCGAGATGCTGAGTTCACCCAGCCCGGAAAGCCGAGACACATAACTGCGCGCTCGTTTGGTGGAGGAAAGAAAGCTGTCAAAATTTGGCTTGTAGAGAATCATTAGTCTAACTCCTCTATCTTGTCGGTTTCCAATTTCGGGTCGACCAATTGTACGGGGTCGGCGGCCGGGCGCCACATCGAATCTCGCTCAAGCTGCTTGCCGATAAACTTCGTTATCGGCATTTCGCTCCGCCCTGGCATTCGCCACCGGTGTCATCCGGAGCTCGCGTGAGTCGAACCCTTCAACCACGCGGCGTATATCGCCTCGGGCAATTCCGATATCATGGAGAACTTCGTCGCGGAGCCTCTCAAGCATAGCGATCATCTTGCGTCGCTGCCAGCGCAGAGTGGTCGAAGCAATCCATCGACCGAAAGCTCCGCCCTTACGTGGGGGGCGCGGGTTCGCGGCGTGATAGGCTTGAAGATCGGCGGAGGTCGACTATGACGGCCATATATCTCGGCGCGGCGACCGGCATCTGCGCTGGCTGCTCTACGAAGCCGCGGCGATCATCCTGACACGCGTTCGGACCGAAGGCAGTCTGCGCACATGGGGGCTCGGGCTCCGGGAAAGGCTCGGCTTCAAGCGCGCCGCCGTCGCCGTGGCCCGCAAACTGGCGGTGATCATGCATGCGATGCTCAAGACTGGCGAGGTCTTCGAACCGCAACCAGGAGCTGCAACCTGAAGTCCAGCGGATAGCGTTCGGGTCCCGAACGCTCGAGGCGTCCCTGCCGGGACGTGGGCCGGGCTATTCCGTTGATGGGGTTGCACCGTCTTTCAGACAGAGTGCGTCATCCACATTGAAGGCTATTCCCGCGACGCCCAAAATGCGGCGGCCAATGCCGACCGCGGAGACAACCATGCATCCGGCAGGCACGCATTCAGGCAAGCAGCGCTTGACGCTACAAGAGCGATTAGACAACCCCATCACCTTGGCACATCGAGGCCGTCGGGGGCCGGTCACATCATCCAAGCCGGTATGTTGCCTAAAGGTGAGGGATTTTAACACCGGCAATCAAGTGCTTCATAATCTGCCGATCTTTCACAATGACGCGACTTGGAGACAGCAGTTCAATACACCTGGCATTCTTTAAACGCGTGAACTGCCGGCTGACTGTTTCGCTTTCCATGCCCAAGTATTGGCCAATTTCGTCGCGAGAGATTGGTATATAGATCTCATGCGGATTGAGTGCTTTCCGACAATGGCGAATTTCAAGCTCGTGCAAAAAAACTGCCAGTCGCTCTACCGGCGACCGTCGTCCAAGTGTCACCAGTAGATCTTGCGTCATCTCGGTTTCTCTCTTGGCAAAGGCATTCCAAGTCGACTGAACCACTGGATTCTCAGCTTTAAGGGTGTTGATCCTTGCCTGATCCAGAAAGTACAATGTAGCGTCTTCAACGACCTCGACTGTCGCAAGCCATCGCGACCCAAGAGTTTGCGTCGTCACAACATCTCCGCGGAATCGAAGGCCCACGATTTGGGTCCGACCGTCCGCCAGGTTAACTGACAGCTTAAGAACGCCCGATTCGACCAAGATCACAACATCAATCGGGCTCCCGGCAAGCGCAAGCATAGTGCATTTCGGGATTGTACGGATCGTCGATTCCCTAACGAACAGACAATACTCACAAGGCTTTCCGGCCCGCATCTCCACGCCACAGCAAAGACGAGGCCGCCGGGTCCGG
The DNA here is from genome assembly GCF_024355225.1 of Roseovarius sp. M141. Taxonomy (NCBI): domain Bacteria; kingdom Pseudomonadati; phylum Pseudomonadota; class Alphaproteobacteria; order Rhodobacterales; family Roseobacteraceae; genus Roseovarius; species Roseovarius sp. M141. The sequence goes on along the minus strand of NZ_VCNH01000003.1, from coordinate 103,645 downwards.
CCCTGCCTACAAGAGATTGCGGAAAGCAACGAACAGCCTGGCTCGGTCTTCGGATACTGATGCTTCATACTGTTGTGTCCGCTTCTCTTCCGAGCCACCATATTGTGGCTATTTTATTGACCTTTAAGTCTCATAGGTTCCTGAATGCGCAGGGCATCTGATACAACTATCTGAAACCACCGCTATTTTTGTAAACACGATGGTAATGTTAGTTTACCTCTTTGTCAAGTCGCTCTTAGTCAGGCGGAAGAAGCCGCTGAGCTTGTTGGAGATTCTGATTAGGATCAGCGCGCCGTGGGCCTGCGCGGATAGGGTTGCGGGGAGCCACACGGAAGATTCGAATCACGTCTGGGGGAGCGCGACCTTGTATAGTGACTGTACGTTCGTGTTCATTCGCAGCATCAGCACGCGCAGGGGCATTGTCAGCTTGTTCTATCGCGACGTGACGAAGACCGGCGCCACCATCATGCGGCCATTTCAGCAGCACAATCGTTCCACAGACTGAACGCATCAGCCCGGGAGTGGCGATAGGATATTGCGGAGAGGCGATGGCGTTTCGGGCGGAACAGGGTTGCGGTCTGATCGTGAACGGAAAAAAACCGCTGCGCTTGGCGCGGAGATTTGAAGCGGCCCATGATCTTTTCTCGTCGTCTTGTGTGTCGATGCGACGCTTCCGACCGGTTGTTCAACCCCTTGTGCGAGCGGTGCTCGACGCTTGGGCAAAGCCCCCGAACGGCGACGCCATAGCTGCGCAGCTTGTCGGTCACGATAACCCGCGGCACGCCCCACCGCCGCATCAGTTTTCGAAGAAATCGCTTGGCAGCATGGGCATTCCTGCGACTTTGGGCCAGGATCTCCAGCACGTCGCCGTTCGCGTCGACCGCCCGCCAAAGCCAGTGCTTCTGGCCCCGGATTGAGATCACGACCTCGTCGAGGTGCCATTTGTCGGCCGGGGTCGGACGGTCGCGACGAATGCTGGCGGCGATCTGTGCTCCGAACCGTTGGCACCACACCCGGATGCTTTCATACGAGACGATCACGCCCCGCTCGGCCAACAGATCCTCGACATCGCGCAAGCTCAGGGCAAACCGATGGTACGCCCAGACGGCATAGGAGATGATCGAACGAGGGAACCGGAAGCCCTTCAGGCGAGGCTGTGAAACTTGGCTGATCATGTGCGGTCGCTATGCATGAACCCAGGCAACGTCAATAACCTGACAATACCCGCGGCACAGTAGATGTTCTCTGGTTGTTCCGCCTTAACGGGATCCTACGAACAAACCTTCCAATGGGGCCTGACCGTTCAAGCGCTCTATCCGAAAAGAACGATCGCGCCATTGCCGCCGGTCGCGTAGAGGCGCGCCGCCGCCCGCAGATCGGCGGCAGAACACCGCTCAGCATCTCAATCGCTTCCGTCGCGCGACGCGGATCGCTGACGAACTCGGCATCGTGCTGGAACTCGTCCCGATCGTAGCGCTCTCGGATACCTTTCTGGCCCAACCACCTGTCAGCGCTTGCTCCCCTCCCAGCGGAGCGACCGTCGGACAGCGACAATCAGTCCGCGCGAACATAGCTGCCGGGGGCGGGTTCGATCGGCTTAAGTTTGCCCTTGCCCGGCACATAGGCGGACACCTGTTCGGTGTCGGACTGGCTGTCTATCCAGGCCAGCCAGTGCGCCCACCACGAACCCTCCTGATGTTCGGCCCCTGCCAGCCATTCCAACGGTTGCTCTGGATAGTCTGCGCACGTCCAGTAACCGTATTTCGGTCGCTTGGCGGGCGGGTTGATCACCCCCGCGATATGGCCCGAGCCGCCCAGAACGAAGGTCGTGTCACCGCCCAGCAACCCGGTCGTCGGATAGATCGAGTTCCAGGGCGCGATATGATCCTCTTTCGTGGCAAAGACATAGAAGGGAATGTCGATCTTGCCGATATCGATGGGCACACCGTCCATGGTCAGATGACCGGGCTGGCGCAGCCCGTTCTCGATATAGATCTTCTCCAGATACCACAGCAGCATCGCGGCAGGCAGGCGGGTGCTGTCGCCGTTCCAGAACAGCAGATCGAAGGCCGGTGGCTTGCGGCCCATCAGATAGTTCATCACGTGGAAAGACCAGATCAGGTCATTTTCCCGGATCATCGAGAACATGTCCTGCAGGTGGTGATTTTCCAGATGGCCCTTTTCGGCCATATGTTCGCGCAGTACCTTCAGCCGGTCGCGGTCGATAAAGACGCCGATCTCGCCCACATCGGTGAAATCCACCATGGTGGCCAGGGTCGTGGCTGTCTTGACCCGCTTGTCGCCCTTGGCCGCCATATAGGCCAGCGTCGCAGTGACCAGAATGCCGCCGATGCAGAAGCCGAGAATGTCGAATTCGTCCTCGCCCGTCGCTTGGGTGATCGCTTCCAGCGCGGCCAGCGGGCCAAGCCGCATGTAATCCTCGAAGCTCAGCGCGGCATGTTTCTTGGTCGGATTGACCCATGAGATCAGAAAGACGCTGTGCCCCTGTTCCAGCATATAGCGGACCAGACTGTTGTCGGGCTTCATGTCGAAGATGTAATACTTGTTGATCCAAGGCGGCACGAACAGCAGCGGCCGCTTGAACTGGGTCTTGGTCAGCGGCTCGTAGTGAATGAGCTGGATCAGCTCGTTCTGATAGATCACCTGCCCCGGCGTGGTGGCCAGGTCGCGCCCGACCTCGAAGGCGGCGCGGTCGGTCATGTTGATGTCCAGCCGTCCCTCGCCGCGCTCAAGATCATCCAGCAGGTTGCGGAACCCGTCCAGCAGGCTGCGGCCATCGGTTTCCAGGAACCGCTCTCGCGCGGTACCGGGTTCAGCGCCAGATAGTTGCTGGGCGACAGAGCGCTCAGCAGTTGGCGGGTATAGAAGCGCACCCGCAGGCTGTCCTTGTCGCCGTCGGGCAGGGTCTCGATCAGCCGGTCGGCGGCGCCTTCGATGGCCAGATGCACGTCGCGCAGGCCCCGGCTGACCGGGTTGCTGTTCCAGCGCCCGTCCCGAAAGCGTCGGTCCTTGCTGTCGTGGCCCTCGCCCACCCAAGCCCCGGCCCAGGCCTTGGCGCTGTCGGCCCAGAGATCCACCTGGAACTGCGCCAGCGCAAACGGGTTCTGCGCCAGCTTCATCCCCGCGCGAGCATAAGCCTGCGCCACCGTTCCGGAATCCAGCACCGTGAAGTCGCGCCCCGTGGCTTTGGCCAGGGCACTGGCGCTGCTGCGCTGCGCCAGCCCCTGCGCCCGCTGCATCAGGCTGGCAAATTCCGCGGTCTGTTCGGCAATCTCGCTTTGGTCCATTCCGGTTCTCCTTGGGGGTAGATAGAGCGACGGGCTCTGCTGGCAAAGGTCGGCGGCGGTGGGCATTGGCAACCGGTAGGTTGTCAATCTGAGCTTGAAACAAGGATCACATGCAGGAAGCCCGGCCCATGCGCCCCGCGCACATAGCTCCCTTCGATATCGGTCGTGCCGCTGGGTCCGGTGATCAGGATCGCGTTGCGCGGATGAGGCCGCTCGGCCAACCGCGCAGCATAGTCCTCGAGATGGGACAGGACATCGGATTCCCGCAGCACCACGATGTGATGCAGGGGCAGGAAAGACAGCAGGATCGGCGTATCGGAGCCCGAATGCACGATCATGGACCCGCTTTCGGCGATGCCCCAAAGCGCCATTCCGAGCGCTGCCGGCTGGTCCGGCGCAAGGATGGTACCGGTGTCTAGACCCGTCCAGTCAAGCGCGGTCAGCGCAGGCGTCGGTTCTAGGGCCAGGGAAAGGGTCAGGCCGTGTCCCAACAGATAGCGCCGCACGGCGTCGGGAACGGCTTCCATGCGGCCAACCTGGTCGATGGTCGTGCTGATCGCCTCAGCCTTCAGGATGAAGGCATCGACCAGCCCCTCGGCGACCAGCCGGGGGCGGCTGGTGTCGGGATCGGCCAGCAGGGCCTTGGCCTCGGCGGCGATGACGTCGGGCGGCGGGCGTTCCTGGGGCAGGGCGGCGCGGATCGCCGACAGGATGCGGTCGCGGGCGGTCATGGGCGGTCCTCCTTATGTGCCTGCTGGGCGCGATACTGGTCCATGAAGGTGCGGCCCGCCGGGCGCGGCAGGTCGCGATGGGCCGTCCAGCCGCCCGCCAGCGGCAGGCGCGCGATCCAGCCCCCCTTGCCGAACAACCGGAGGGCGCGCACGCCGATCCGGCTGGCTAGCCGGTAAAGACCGGGCCGCCGGGCCAGAACGGCCCAGATACCGATACCGACGCGAAGGCTTCCCGGTTCCAGCCTTTCTCGCCAACTGCGGATCCGCCAGGCGCGCAGCAGCGTGGGGATGGGAATCTCAACCGGGCAGACTTCGGCGCAGCGGCCGTTCATGGTGCAGGCATTGGGCAGGTCGCGCGATCCGGCCAGCCCGTTCAGCACCGGCGTCAGAACCGAACCCATCGGTCCGGGATAGGTGCCGCCATAGGCGTGCCCGCCGATCTGGCGATAGACCACGCAATGGTTCATGCAGGCACCACAGCGGATGCAGCGCAGCATCTCGCGGAACTCGTTGTCCAGCATCCTGGTGCGACCGTTATCCACCAGCACGATGTGCATCTCCTCGGGACCATCGGCGTCGCCAGGACGTTTGGGTCCGCAGTGGAAGGTGGTGTATTGCGTCAGTTCGCCGCCCGTGGCCGACCGCACCAGCAGGCGCAGCAGGGACAGGGCATGGGCGGTGGTCGGCACGATCTTCTCGATCCCCGCCGTCACGATATGAATGCGCGGCGGCGTGGTAGTCAGTTCGGCATTGCCTTCATTCGTCACCGTGCAGGTGGCACCCGTATCGGCCACCAGGAAATTCGACCCCGAAATGCCGATGTCGGCCCCCAGAAACTTGGCGCGCAATTCGCGCCGCGCGCTTTGCACCATGGTGGCCGGATCGTCGGCGGCGGGCGGCGGGTGATGAGCTATCTTGAACAGCTCCGCCACCTGTTCGCGGGTGCGGTGCATCGCGGGCCAGACGATGTGGGAGGGGGCCTCTCCGGCAAGCTGGATGATGTGTTCGGCCAGGTCGGTCTCGACCCGCTCGATCCCGGCATCGGCCAAGGCATGCGGCAGACCGATTTCCTCGCCCAGCATGGATTTCGACCGCGTCACCAGCTTGGCCTTGGCATCCAGGCAGATGCGGGTGATGATCGCCCGCGCCTCGGCATCGTCGGATGCCCAGTGGACCGTCGCACCGGATGCGGTGGCGTTGCGCTCGAACTGTTCAAGATAATGGTCCAGATGGGCGATCACGTGATCCTTGATCGCGCGTCCGCGGGCGCGGGCGGCCTGGAATTCGGGAAACGCCGCCACCGCAACCGCGCGCTTGGCCTCGGCCGTGCCGGTGGTGCGGTCGATGGCGATCTTCAGCGTCCGGTCCGCCAGTGCCGTCTTGGCACGGTTCTTGAACGAAACCTGCACAGTTGCCTCTGGTGCGCTCATGATTCTCAGCCCTCCTCGCCGATGGCGGGACCGTCGGCCCGGCCCGCCAGAACCTCGATGGTGTGGAAACAGCGCGTCCTTGCGCCCCGGCGGTTCAGCTTGCCTGCCATGTTCATCAGGCATCCCAGATCTCCCGCCAGAAGCAGGTCGGCCTCGGTGCGCTCGATCGCCTCGGCCTTTTCGGTGACGATGGCGTTCGAGATGTCGGAATACTTGACGCAGAACGTGCCGCCAAAGCCGCAGCAGACATCATTGCCTTCCAGTCCCCGCATCTCCAGGCCCTCGACTTCCGCCAGAAGCGCACGGGGTTGCGCGGCGATGCCCAGTTCGCGCAGCCCTGCGCAACTGTCGTGGTAGGTGGCCGTCGCTGACAGGCGACGGCCTTTTGGCCGAAAACCCATCACATCAACTAGGAAACTGGTGATCTCGTGGGTTCTCGCGGCGAGGGTCCGGGCGCGGGGCGCCCAGACCGGATCGTTGGCCAACAGGTCCGGATAGCCGTGCACGATGGTTCCCGCGCAGGATCCCGAGGGCAGGACAACATAGTCGAAGCCCTCGAAAGCAGCGATGGTCTGTCGCGCCAGTGCTGCTGCATCCTTTTCGTCCCCGCTGTTCAGGGCGGGTTGTCCGCAACATGTCTGCGCCTCTGGAACCTCCACTCTGCAGCCGGCCTCTTCCAGCAGTTGCAGGGCGGAGAAACCGATGCAGGGTCGGATGGCGTCTACAATACAGGTCACGAAAAGACCGACATGGGGGGGTGGCTGTTCGGACATGGCGACCTCAGTTTCGCGAGATGGCGGGAACGCTTCCGCGATTGCGTGCCATCAAGATGAGCACAACCGCGGGCCAGATCAATGCCGCGATCCACCAAAGGCTGAGGCTTCCCGCGAGGAGTGCGAAACCGATGAAACCCCCTTGCACAATGTAATAGAACATCGGGATCAGAGTTTTCCGGATGAGTTCGCCTTCGCGGTCGACAAGGCCAACGGTTGCGGATGCCGCAACCACATTGTGTACGCAGATCATGTTTCCCGCGGCCCCGCCGATGGCCTGCAAGGCGACGACGGTTCCGGCACCAGCGGCGCCAAGCCCGATCTGTTCAGCTGTCGAGAACTGGAAGAGCGAGAACATCATGTTCGAGATTGTGTTCGAGCCGGCCACGAAGGCGCCCATCGCGCCGATCAGCGGTGCAAACATCGGCCAAGCCTCACCCGCCGCCGCCGAGACGCCCTCGGCCAGAACGATCGGCATGCTGGCCATGCTGTCCGAGGCCGAGTTCAGGAAAACTTGCACCATCGGCACGGCCAGCAGCAGCGCCGGAGCGGCGGCGATCATCGTCGATCCAGATGATTTCAGTGCGGTTACGTAGTCCCGCAGCTTCATGCCGTGTAGGAAGAAGGTGAAGACAGAGGCAAGGATCAGCACGGTTCCGGGCAGATAGGCGACCTGCACTCGCGCCGTGATACCCGAACCAAACAGGTCAGAAAAGGCCAGCGTCATTTCTGGTGAGGTCAGCCATTCCTTGACTGGCGCCACGGTGCGGGTGACGACCAACAGCGCCACGACGAACACATAGGGCGCCCAGGCCTTCAGCAGCGGCATCATTTTCTGACCGGCCCGGTGATCCTCAAGATCGTCAAGCTTGCCGACCCAACTCGGCTCCCACGCCGCACGCGGCGGGAACTCGAAAGTCTCGGTCGGGATAAGAAACCCGCGCTGTGCTGCGGGTACGACGATCAGCAATCCGATGATGCCGCCCACCAGCGACGGAAATTCGGGGCCAAGAAGCGCAGCGATGGCATAGTAGGGAACGGTGAAGGCCAACCCTGCAAAGAGGGCGAACTTCCAGATCCGGAACCCTTCGCGGAAAGACCTGTTAACACCAAAGAAGCGCGTCAACATTCCCACCAGGATCAGGGGTATCAGGAACCCGATAAGCCCGTGGATCATAGCCACGCGAGTGGCAATTTCCATGAGATACTCGGTGAAGGGCAAGGGCGCGATAGCGGCCTCGACCGATGCCTGTCCTGAGAGCCCGGTGTTGACGCCCACGAGAATCGGTGTGCCTACTGCTCCAAAAGAGACCGGTGTACTCTGGATGATCAGGGCGACCAGAACTGCGGCCATGGCCGGAAAACCGATCGCCACCAGAAGCGGCGCGGCGATCGCCGCCGGTGTTCCAAATCCGGAAGCTCCCTCGATCAGCGACCCGAAAAGCCAGGCGATGATTATCGCCTGCACACGCCGATCGGGAGAGATGCTTGTGAATCCTGCTCGTATTGAGCGGATGCCCCCACTCTCCTCTAGCGTGTAGAGAAGCAGGATCGCGCCGAAGATGATGTAAAGTAGGCTGATTGCCGTCACGCCCCCATTGACTGTGGCTCCGAGTACCTTGTTGACATCGGTGCCCCAGACCAAAAGCGCGGTCGCGGCGGTGACAAGATAGGCCACGCCCATCGAAAGCTTGGCAGAGCGCGCCAGAACCACCAATAGCATGAACACTGTGGCGATTGGCAGCAAGGCCAATATGAATGTGAATAGCTGGGACATCTTTCCTCCTCAATGCAGCGGGGCGACACCGCGCTGCCGTGTTTCGATGAATAGGCTGTTATTGCAGCGAATTTTCGTTGTCCGTGGCGCGCAACGGTCCGGGCCACTTACCCGATCATCGTCAGGAGCTTGTCGAGGCTCACCTTCGCGTCGCCGTAAAACATGCGGGTGTTCTCCTTGTAAAACAGTGGGTTCTCGACGCCGGAATAGCCGGTTCCTTGGCCTCGCTTTGAGACGAAGACCTGCTTGGCTTTCCAGCATTCCAGCACCGGCATGCCGGCGATGGGGCTATTGGGATCGTCCTGCGCAGCCGGGTTCACAATGTCGTTCGATCCGATGACGATGGCCACGCCTGTGTCCGGGAAATCGTCGTTGATCTCGTCCATCTCCAAGACGATGTCGTAGGGCACCTTAGCCTCGGCCAAGAGCACGTTCATGTGCCCTGGCAGGCGCCCGGCAACCGGATGGATGGCGAAACGCACGTTCTTGCCCTTGGTGCGCAGCTTGCGGGCAAGTTCGCTCACCGCATGCTGAGCCTGGGCCACCGCCATTCCGTAGCCGGGGATGATGATCACGCTGTCGGCCTCCTCGAGCGCCGCTGCTACACCTTCGGCTTCGATCGCAACCTGTTCACCTTCGATTTCGGCTGCCGGGCCCTGAGCGCCCCCGAAGCCGCCGAGAATGACGCTGACGAAATGCCGGTTCATCGCCTTGCACATGATGTAGCTGAGGATTGCACCCGACGAGCCCACCAGCGCGCCCACGACGATCAAAAGGTCATTGCCGAGCGAGAAGCCGATCGCCGCCGCCGCCCAGCCCGAGTAGCTGTTCAGCATCGAAACCACGACCGGCATGTCGGCCCCGCCAATGCCCATGATCAGGTGATAGCCGATGAAGAGCGCGGCCAGCGTCATCAGAAGGAGCGGGAAGAAGCCGCCCGTCGAGAAGTACCAGATCAGGCAGATCACCGAGATGATCGCCGTCGCCAGGTTGAGAACGTGCCCACCTGGCAGCTTGGTTGCGGCCGAGGTCGTCTTGCCCGCCAACTTGCCGAAGGCCACGACCGAGCCGGTGAAGGTGATCGCACCGATGAAGACCCCGAGGAAAAGCTCGATACGAAGGATGCTGATCTCCGCGCCGGTCTTGTGTGAGACCACGGCGGCGAAGCCGCGGAACATCTCGGCGATCGCCTTAGGCGTGTGGCCCGAGCCGTCATTGGGCAGCGGGAAGCCCGCACCGGCCTCGGCGAAGGCCGCCGCCACGCGCCCGATCTCGATGTGGGCGTTGAATCCCACGAAGACCGCGGCGAGGCCCACGAGGCTGTGCATCGCCGCCACCAGCTGCGGCATCTCAGTCATCTGTACGCGCTTGGCCACATAGACGCCGATCACAGCACCACCCGCAATCAGCAGTAGCGACAGAAGCCAGAGCCCCGAGCCCGGCCCAATCAGCGTCGCCATGACCGCCAGGCCCATGCCGACGATGCCGTACCAAACCGCACGCTTGGCACTTTCCTGACCAGAGAGCCCGCCGAGCGACAGGATGAAGAGGATAGCCGCAACCACGTAGGCGGCAGTGGTGAATCCGATTTCCATTGCCCGGCCTCCTTCAGGATTTCTGGAACATGGCGAGCATGCGCCGGGTGACGAGGAAGCCGCCGAAGATGTTGATCCCGGCCATGAAGACGCTGAGTACCGCCAGTGCGATCACCAGGAACGAGCCCGATCCGATCTGCATCAGCGCGCCGAGGATGATGATCGATGAGATCGCGTTGGTGATCGCCATCAGCGGCGTGTGCAGGCTGTGCGAGACGTTCCAGATCACCTGGAAGCCCACGAACACGGATAGAACGAACACGATGAAGTGCTGCATGAACGAGGCCGGCGTGTAGAACCCCGCGAGCAGGATCAGCCCGCCGCCCACGGCGAGGAGCGTCACCTGGCTCTTGGTCTGTGCCTTGAAGGCCGCGAGTTCCTGCGCCCGCTTCTCCTCGACCGTCAGCTCCCTCGGCCTCTCCTTCTTAGGCGCGGCGGCGATCGCCGCTACCTTCGGCGGCGGCGGCGGATAGGTGATCTCGCCTTCATGCACGACGGTCGCGCCCCGGATCACGTCGTCGTCCATGTTGTGGTTGACCACCCCGTCCTTCTCGGGCGTGAGGTCGGTCATCATGTGACGGACGTTGGTCGCGTAGAGCGTCGAGGACTGCGTCGCCATGCGGCTCGGGAAATCGGTATAGCCGACGATGGTCACGCCGTTGTCGGTGACGATCTTCTCCTCGGGTTTGGTCAGTTCGCAGTTGCCGCCGCGCTCGGCGGCGAGGTCAACGATCACCGAACCGGGCTTCATCGCCTCGACCATGTCCCTGGTCCAGAGCACCGGCGCGTCCCGGCCCGGGATCAGCGCGGTGGTGATGACGATGTCCATCTCGGGGGCGAGTTCGCGGAATTTCTCAAGTTGCTTCTCGCGGAACTCGGGGCTCGACTGCGCCGCGTAGCCCCCGGTCGAGGAACCGTCTTGGCCGCTTTCCTCGAAATCGAGATAGACGAATTCGGCGCCCATGCTCTCGATCTGCTCGGCGACTTCGGGGCGTACGTCGAAGGCGTAGGTGATGGCACCGAGCGAGGTCGAGGTGCCGATCGCGGCCAGTCCCGCGACGCCGGCGCCGACGATCAGGACCTTTGCAGGCGGCACCTTGCCCGCCGCTGTCACCTGGCCGGTGAAGAACCGGCCGAAGTTGTTGCCCGCCTCGATCACCGCGCGGTAGCCAGCGATATTCGCCATCGACGACAACGCGTCCATCTTCTGGGCCCGGCTGATCCGCGGCACCATGTCCATTGCGATCACGGTGGCGCCCCCGTCGCGCGCCAGTTCCAGCAGTTTCTCGTTCTGAGCCGGCCAGAAGAAGCTGACAAGCGTCTGGCCTTTCCGGAGTTGCTTGACCTCGGTCTCGGTCGGAGGCTGCACCTTGGCAACGATATCGGCCTCCTTGAAAAGCGCCGCGGCGGACTTGACGACTTCTACACCTGCCTCCTCGAAAGCCACGTCCGAAAACCCGGCTTTCGCGCCAGCGCCGGTTTCAATCAGGCACTCGTAACCCAGTTTCCGAAGCTGCCCCGCACTATCCGGTGTCATCGCGACCCGCGCTTCGCCGTCGAGAACTTCCTTCGGTGTTCCAATTCTCATTTCTTGATCCTCGACGATTTCTGAAATGCCCTGAACAAAACTGTCACGCCTCCGATTTGGTGGCCTTTTTGACAGCGTTGGCAACCTGGTCCTTCGCTTCCTCGAAAGCTTTCTCGTTAGCCACGCGCGACGCTTCAGCCATGCCCTGCATCAAACCCAGAGCCTGTTCAACGGCATCGGTCATGGCGTTGGTCTGATTCTTGATCGTCGCCGGGTCAGTTGCTTCAGCCATCATCTTTTGAATCGGCTCGGTCACTTCCTTGAAAATCTTCATCTGTTTCTCGAGCATGTCTTTGTAGCTTGCGGCGGCAGCCTTGTTAGCCTCGGCCGTGGCCTCGAAGTGACGCTTGTTGGCGTCGATCACGGCGGCCATGCCGGGTAGGCTTTTGCCTGCATCCTGAAATACGTTCATCATCGCGGTCGGATCGAAAACCTTCGCCATTGCGTCGGAACTGAAGGCTTTGAAGATTTCTGCCGGGTCGAAGGGGTTATTTGCCATTGGACGAATCCTTTCAGGAGCTTGAGTCTATTGGCGGCGCCACATGGAGTTGATGAAACGTTTCGCCACAACCGGGAATGCCAGCGAAGAGTTGGTGGAATCGCAGTCCCACCACATCGGTCTAGTCTTCAAACTTGAACGAGACACTGACCTTGGAGCGAAAGGCCTTCACTTTGCCGTCCTCCAGTACCATGTCTTGCGATACGATTTCTGCGACGCGCAGATCTCGCAGCGTCTGGCTTGCGCGCTCTACCGCTGCAACGGCAGCGGCTTCCCAGGATTTGGTGCTGGTGCCCACGAGTTCAATGTATTTGTAAACGCTACCACTCATAGCTGATCTCCTTTGGTGACTGGCGCCGTTGCGCCACTTTGTTGCCCCGCGATGTCATTCACGAGTTTGCTCATGTCTTTCGCTTCTTCGGCGGGATGAGGTCGGTGATCGTGCCTTCGAACATCTCGGCGGCGAAGTTCACCGTTTCCGACAGCGTCGGATGCGGGTGGATCGTGTGGCCAAGATCGACCGCGTCCGCGCCCATCTCGATCGCCAGCGCCACCTCGGCGATGAGATCGCCGGCATTCGGGCCGACGATCCCCGCGCCGATGACGCGGTCGTCGGACTCATCGAAGATCACCTTGGTGATGCCCTCCGAGCGGCCGAGCGACAGGGAGCGGCCGGAGGCGGCCCACGGAAAGACGCCCTTGCCGATCTTCACGCCCCGCTCCTTCGCCTGATTTTCGGTCAGACCGACCCAGGCCACTTCGGGGTCGGTATAGGCGACCGAGGGGATCACGCGGGCGTCGAAATGGCGGTTCTGGCCCGCGCAAACCTCGGCCGCGACCTTGCCCTCATGCACCGCCTTGTGGGCGAGCATCGGCTGGCCCACCACATCGCCGATGGCGAAGATGTGGTGCTGGCCGGTGCGCTGCTGGCTGTCCACGGCGATGAAGCCCCGATCATCGACCGCCACGCCCGCCGCCTCGGCATCGATCGTCTTGCCGTTCGGGCGGCGACCGACGGCGACGAGCACCTTGTCGAACGTGTCGGTGGAGGTTTCGCCCTTGTCGTCCTCGAAGGTGACTTTCAGCCCGCCTTTCTGGGCCTCGACCGCCGTGACCTTGGTCTTGAGAAGGATCTTCTCGTAGCGCCCCTCGATGCGCTTATGGAGCGGCTTGACGATGTCCTTGTCCGCGCCTGGGATGATCTGGTCCATCAGCTCGACGACCGTGATCTTCGATCCGAGCGCGTCATAGACGCAGGCCATCTCCAGCCCGATGATACCGCCGCCAAGGACGAGGAGGCGCTTCGGAATGCCGTCGAGTTCCAGGGCACCGGTCGAATCAATCACACGTTTGTCGTCATGCGGAATGAACGGCAGCGTGACGGGTTCCGACCCCGCCGCGATGATGCATTGATCGAAGCTGACGGTTTTCTTGCCGTCCTTGCCCTCGACCTCGATCATGTTGGGGCCGGTGAACTTGCCCATGCCGGTCACGACCTCGACCTTGCGGCCCTTGGCGAGACCGGAAAGCCCGCCGGTCAGCTTCGAGACGACGGATGATTTCCAGCCCACGAGTTTCTTCAGATCGACTTTGGGTTTGGCGAATTTGAGGCCGTGATCCTCCATCTCTTCCGCCTCGGTGATGACCTTGGCGGCATGAAGAAGCGCCTTTGACGGGATACACCCCACGTTGAGGCAGACACCGCCGAGATTGGAATCCTTCTCTATCAGCACGACCTTCTTGCCAAGATCGGCGGCGCGGAAGGCCGCCGTGTAGCCGCCGGGGCCGGAGCCGAGGACAACAACTTCGCCGTGGATATCGCCTTTGCCGGAGGCGCTGCCGGTGGCGGCAACGGATTTCGGCGCCTCGGTGGCGGGCGCTGCGGGCGCGCTTTCCTTCGGCGCCTCGTCCACCTCCGCACCTTCGAGGACGAGGATCGCGGAGCCTTCGGAGACCTTGTCGCCAGTCTTGACCTTGATCTCCTTCACCACGCCCGCGGCGGGTGACGGCACTTCCAGCGTCGCCTTGTCGCTTTCCAGTTCGATCAGCGGGTCTTCCTTGGCGATGGTGTCACCCGGCTTCACCATGATGGTGATGACGGGAACATCCTTGAAATCGCCGATATCGGGGACTTTGACTTCCATCCTACAGCCCCCTTACAGCATCAGCCGGCGCACGTCGCCGAGCAGGTGTTTCAGGGTCGCGGCGAAGCGGGCGGCCAGCGCGCCGTCGATGGCGCGGTGGTCGTAGCTGAGCGACATTGGCAGTATGTTGCGGGGCTGAAACGCCTCGCCATCCCAGACCGGCGCCATCTTGGAGCGTGTCAGGCCGAGGATCGCCACCTCGGGTGCGTTGACGATGGGAGTGAAGGCGGTGCCGCCGATCCCACCCAAGGACGAAATAGTGAAGGTCGCGCCCTGCATGTCCTGGCTTTTCAGCTTGCCGTCACGCGCCGCGGCGGAAAGGTCACCAAGCTCTTTCGAGATCGCCACGATCCCCTTGCGGTCGGCATCCTTGATCACCGGCACCATCAGCCCGTTCGGCGTGTCCGCCGCAAAGCCGATATTGTAGTAGTGCTTGCGGATCAGCTTGTCGCCGTCGGGGTGGAGCGAGGAGTTGAACTCCCAGTGCTCCTTCAGGGCCGAGACGCTGGCCTTGATGATGAACGACAAAAGCGTGACTCGGTAGCCGTCCTTCTTGGCGTCGGTATCAAGTTCCTTGCGGTACTTGTCCAACTCGGTGATGTCCGCCTCTTCCTGATGGGTGACATGCGGGATGTTAAGCCAGGAGCGGTGCAGCGCCGGGCCGGAGAGCTTCTTGATGCGCGGCATCTCGACATCTTCGACCTCGCCGAACTTGGAGAAGTCGACAGGCGGGATCGGCGGGATACCCATGCCGCCCCCGACAGCGCCGCCGGTGGCGGGCGCGCCCGAGCCCTTGAAGGCCGCGGTCACGTCTTCGCGCAGGATCCGACCCTTCCGGCCGGTGCCGTTGATGATGGCGAGGTCGATGCCCAATTGCCGCGCGAAGGCGCGGATCGAGGGCGAGGCATGGGCCTTGCCGAAACCGGCATCAGTGACGGCGGCCGGGGCGGCAGCGGGTGCGGCGACCGGGGCGCCGGGGTCCGATGGCGTGCTGGCCGGTGCCGGAGCTTCGGACTTCTTCTCCTCCTTGGCCGGGGCATCACCCGCGCCGTCGCCTTCGAGCATGAGGAGCAGCGAACCTTGCGAGACCTTGTCGCCCTCTTTGACTTTGATCTCCGCGACCTTGCCTGCGGCGGGGGACGGAACCTCCATCGTCGCCTTGTCGCTTTCCAGCTCGACCAGCGGGTCTTCCTTGCCGATGACGTCGCCGACGCCAACGAGGATGTTGATGACCGGGACGTCGCTGAAATCCCCGATGTCGGGCACTTTGACTTCAATTGCCATGTGATTAGTCTCCTTTCGTCCCGATCAGACCAGCCGGGGGTTCGGCTTGCCGCCATCGATGTCGTATTTCTTCAATGCTGCCTGCAGGTCTTTCTCCGTCACCGCGCCTTCGCGGAAAAGATCGGCCATCGCCGCCGCCGCGATGTGGTTCGCATCCACTTCGAAGAAGCGGCGCAGGTTGACCCGGCTGTCGGACCGCCCGAACCCGTCGGTGCCGAGAACCGTGAAGCGGTTCGGCACGAAGGCGCGGATCTGCTCGGCGTAGTTCTTCATGTAGTCGGTCGCCGCGATGACCGGCCCCTTGGCGGAGGACAGCGCCTCGGTCACATAAGGCACCCGCTCGGCGGCGAGGGGATTGAGCCGGTTGTGCCGCGCCGCGTCCTGCCCGTCGCGCGCCAGTTCGTTGAGGCTGGTGGCCGACCAGATGTCGGAGGTCACGCCGAAATCGGCCTTCAGCATCTCGGCGGCCTTCAGCGCCTGCATCAGGATCGTGCCGGACCCCAAGAGGTTCACGTGCTTCTTGCCGGGCTTCGCGGTCTTTTGCAGACGGTAGAGGCCCTTGATGATCCCCTCCTCCACGCCGGGCGGCATGTCGGGATGGGCGTAGTTCTCGTTCATCAGGGTCAGGTAGAAATAGACATCGTCCTGATCGGAATACATCCGCTTCAACCCGTGATGGATGATCACCGCGACCTCGTACTGGAAGGTCGGGTCGTAGGTGATGCAGTTCGGGATCGTGCCGGCAAGGATGTGGCTGTGCCCGTCCTCGTGCTGCAAGCCCTCGCCGTTGAGCGTCGTCCGCCCCGCGGTGCCGCCCAGCATGAAGCCGCGCGCGCGGCTGTCGCCGGCTGCCCAGGCGAGATCGCCGATCCGCTGGAAACCGAACATCGAGTAGTAGATGTAGAACGGCACCATCGGAACGCCGTGATTGGCATAGGACGTCGCCGCCGCGATCCAGTCGGCCATGGCGCCCGCTTCGTTGATGCCTTCCTGAAGCACCTGACCGTCGGTTGTTTCCTTGTAATACATCATCTGGTCGGCATCTTCGGGCGTGTAGTGCTGGCCCAAGGGGTTGTAGATGCCGACGGAGCGGAAAAGCCCCTCCATCCCGAAGGTGCGGCTCTCGTCCGGCACGATGGGTACGACATTCTTGCCCATGTTCTTATCGCGGAGAAGCGTCGTGAGGATCCGCACGAATGCCATCGTGGTCGAGATTTCGCGGTCGCCCGTGCCTTTCAGCTGCGCCTCGAACGCCGACAGGGCCGGGATCTCAAGCTTCGGCACGTCGCGCCAATGGCGTTTCGGGAACTCGCCGCCCAAAGCCTGCCGCCGTTCGGCGAGATAGGCCTTCTGGGCGTTGTTCAGCTTGACGAAGGGCGCCTTCGGCAAATCCTCGTCACTGACCGGGATCTTGAAGCGGTCGCGGAAGGCGCGGAGCTGATCCTCCGCCATCTTCTTCTGCTGGTGGGTGATGTTCTGGCCCTCACCCGCCTTGCCCATGCCGTAGCCCTTGACGGTCTTGACGAGAAGGCAGGTCGGCTGGCCCTCGACCCCGGCCGCGCGCTTGAAGGCGGTATAGACTTTTTCGGGATCGTGTCCGCCGCGCCGGAGTGCCCATATCTGATCGTCGGACCAGTCTTCGACCAGTGCGGCGGTTTCGGGATACTTGCCGAAGAAATGCTCGCGGATATAGGCGCCGTCCTTCGACTTGAAGGTCTGGTAATCGCCGTCCACGGTTTCGTCCATCAGCTGACGGAGCCTCCCGGTCGTGTCCTTCTCCAGAAGCTCGTCCCAGCCCTTGCCCCAGAGAAGCTTGATGACTTCCCAGCCGGCGCCGCGGAACTCTCCCTCCAGCTCTTGCACGATCTTGCCGTTGCCGCGCACCGGGCCGTCGAGGCGCTGGAGGTTGCAGTTGACCACGAAAATGAGGTTGTCGAGCTTTTCCCGCGCCGCAAGGCTGATCGCGCCAAGGCTTTCCGGCTCGTCCATCTCTCCGTCGCCGAGGAAGCACCAGACCTTGCGGTCGGCCATGTCGATCAGGCCGCGATTGTGCAGGTACTTCATGAACCGCGCCTGGTAGATCGCCATCAAGGGGCCGAGGCCCATCGAGACGGTCGGGAACTGCCAGTAATCCGGCATCAGCCAAGGGTGCGGATAAGAGGAGAGGCCCTTGCCATCGACCTCGGAGCGGAAGTTCTCCAGCGTCTCCTCGCCGATCCGGCCTTCCATGAAGGACCGCGCGTAGATGCCGGGAATCACGTGACCCTGGAAGAACACGAAATCGCCGCCGTGGATCGCCGACTTCGCGCGCCAGAAATGGTTGAGCCCAATGTCGTACATCACCGCCGAGGACGCGTAGGAGGCGATATGCCCGCCATACTCGCTGGAGACCTTGTTCCGGCGCACGACGGTCGCCATCGCGTTCCATCGGTTGATGGTGCGGATGCGCCACTCCATCTCCAGATCGCCTGGATAGACCTCCTGGTCGTCAGGCTGGATAGTGTTCTGGTAGGGCGTGGTTGATGAAAACGGCAGGTTTGCCCCTGCGGCACGCGCCTGGTTGACGGCCTTGTCCAGCAGGTAATACGCACGGTTCGCCCCGTCGCGCTCGATGACGTCGGCGATGGCTTCCTGCCATTCCAGCGTTTCGGTGGCGTCGATGTCTTGCTCTTGTTCGCTCATGTCAGAATGCCCTCACCCAAAGAACTGCGCGCCGTTAGCGGAGATAGTCGATCCGTTGATAAACTGGGCATCGTCGGAGGCCAGGAACGCGACGCAACGGGCGATCTCCTCTGGTTTACCGAGCCGGCCGGCCGGGATTTGGGCGATGATGCTCTCGCGGACCTTCTCGGGCACCGCCATCACCATCTCGGTGGCGATATAGCCCGGGCAGACGGCGTTGGCGGTGATGCCGGCGCGGGCGCCTTCCTGAGCCAGGCTACGGACGATGCCGATATCGCCGGCCTTGGTCGCGGCATAGTTCACTTGCGCGAACTGGCCTTTCTGGCCGTTGACCGAGCTGATAACGATCACCCGGCCGAACTTGCGCTCACGCATCCCCGGCCAGACCGGGTGGACGGTGTTGAACACGCCCGTCAGGTTGGTGTCGATCACCTGGTGCCACTGCTCGGGCGTCATCTTGTGGAACGGCGCGTCGCGGGTGATTCCGGCATTGGCGACCACGATGTCGATCGTGCCCACGTCGGCCTCTACCTTGGCGATGCCGGCGGCGGAATCGGCGTAATCCGCCACGTTCCATTTGTAGGTCTTGATGCCGGTCTCCGCTGTGAAAGCAGCGGCGGCATCGTCATTGCCGGCATAGGTGGCGGCGACGGTGTGGCCATCAGCTTGCAGAGCTTTCGAGATGGCCGCGCCGATGCCGCGCGATCCACCGGTGACGAGTGCAGTTCGTGCCATGATAGGTCTCCTAAGTCAGTTGGTCCCGGCAGGCTGTGCCCGGGTTGGGGAAACTCTCAGGTCAGTCGCGCTCCAAGCACATGGCCACGCCCATGCCCCCGCCGATGCACAGCGTCGCGAGGCCCTTTCTCGCTCCGCGGCGTTTCATCTCGAAGAGCAGCGTGTTCAGGACGCGCGCGCCGGAGGCGCCGATCGGGTGGCCGATGGCGATAGCGCCGCCGTTGACGTTCACGATCGACGCATCCCAGCCCATGTCCTTGTTGACCGCACAGGCCTGGGCGGCGAAGGCTTCGTTGGCCTCGACCAGATCCAGATCCTCGACCTTCCAGCCAGCCTTCTCGAGCGCCTTGCGCGATGCGTAGATCGGGCCCACGCCCATGATCGACGGGTCCAGTCCGACCGTGGCGTAGGAGGCGATGCGGGCCAAGGGCTCGATGCCGCGTTTCTCGGCGTTCTCGGCGGACATCAGCAGCACTCCGGCGGCGCCGTCATTCAATCCGCTCGCATTGGCGGCAGTGACCGAGCCGTCCTTGGTGAAAGCCGGGCGCAGCTTCTGCATCGATTCGATGGTGGCGCCGTGGCGGATATACTCGTCGCTGTCCATCACGATGTCGCCCTTGCGGGTCTTGATCGTGAAAGGCACGATTTCGTCCTTGAACTTGCCGGCCTGCTGCGCGGCTTCGGCCTTGTTCTGGCTGGCGACGGCGAATTCGTCCTGTGCTTCGCGGCTGATCTGCCATTTCTCGGCGACGTTCTCGGCGGTCTGGCCCATGTGATAGCCGTTGAACGCATCCCAAAGACCGTCTTTGATCATCGAGTCGATGAACTTTAGGTCGCCCATCTTCTGCCCGGCCCGCAGATGCGCCACATGGGGCGAGAGCGACATGCTTTCCTGCCCGCCGGCCAAGACAATGGCGGCATCGCCGAGTTGCACATGCTGTGCGCCAAGGGCGACCGCGCGCAGGCCCGAGCCGCAAACCTGATTCAGAGACCAGGCGCTAGCCTCTTTCGGGAGCCCGGCCTTGATATGCGCTTGGCGGGCCGGGTTCTGCCCTTGGCCGGCCGTCAGTACCTGGCCGAGGATCGTCTCGGAGACATCCGCTTTGCCGATTCCGGCGCGGCTGATCACGCTTTCGATGACCGCAGCGCCGAGGTCATGGGCGGGCGTGTTGGCAAAAGAGCCGTTGAAGCTGCCTACAGCGGTGCGCGCGGCAGAGACGATTACAACATTGGTCATGTGATGAACTCCTGAAGGCAGTTTCGGGCTTTAGTCATCTTGCCGATGCCCGGGTTGAAACTGTTGGACGGATCGCAGGCCATGTAGAAGACGGCGAGTTCAGTTTTTGTCGCCTAGAGTTGCCCGATTTGGCCGACATTGTGCTCGGCGGCGTATTCGACACCGTGACTGTCGAAGATGACCAGCATCCGTTTCCTGCGCGCTTTCTGCTCGTTGCACTTTTACAATGCCGGAAAGATCTCGTCGCCAAGCAGGAGCGAAGTGGCAACACCCAGTTTCTGCATGACTTTCCCTCCCGGGTCCAAGTGCCTGGGGCCGAAACCATGCTGATAGTAGTTGCGGCAACAACTTCGAGAGTAGTGGCGCGATTCATCTGGGGTCTCCATGTGCGGTCTTCCTTGAAAGCGCGCGCATGAAGACTATGGACTTGGCGCGCCCGTTTGGCTCCGGTCTGGGTGATGTTGCGGAACATTTTGACATTAAGTTTCTTGACCTCTCGTTCCTTGTTCATACTGAAACAGTACTTCGCTTAGGCATCCATCTAAGGTGCGGCAAACGCCAGACCATGAACCTGTGAATGCAAAAAATCTATACCTACTAGCACCATACTCGTCTCTCGTCGGAGCGTGATACGAGTAAACAACAGTGATCACGGAATCGACAACGCGTTGCGCGAAGTGGTTGAAGATCAATCGTCTCGGAGTATAATGTCCATCTCTGAGGAGAGATCGATGAACGACGGAGACAGCGTTTATGACAGGATTGAGAACGACAGCGTTGCCGACGCCGTGGTTGCTCAAATCGAGAATCTGATCATTTCGGGCGTCTTGCGTAGCGGTCAACGCTTGCCATCCGAACGGGAACTGGCCGAACAGATCGGCGTGTCTCGGCCCAAGATCCGGGACGCTATCAAGATCTTGGAGCATCGCGGGCTGCTGAGGGTACAACATGGCGAAGGTACGTTTGTGACGCGGCTGACGGGCACAGCCTTTGCGCCGGCTATGATCGACCTGTTTACACGCCATCCCGCAGCTTTCGGTGGATATCTTGAATTTCGGCGGGAGGTCGAAGGCTTTGCGGCGTTCGTTGCGGCACATCGTGCCACTGAGGACGACATTCAAATCATTATTAATACGCTCGATGACATGGCGGAAGCCTTGAATAATGCCGATACCAAACTCGAACTGCTGTCCGACGTCCAGTTTCACGGCGCAATCGTTGACGCGACGCACAACCCGATGCTGGTCCATACCATGGCGTCGGTCTACGAACTGCTTGCTCGAGGCGTATTTCTTCATCGCAGCTCGAAATATCTTGTCGACGGTCACGGAAAGAAACTGCTGGAACAGCATCAGAAAATTGGCAACGCGATTATCAACCGCGAGGCCGATGCTGCGGCCGCTGCCGCGGAGGAGCACATCAATTTTGTTGAAGCATCTTACAAGGAGGCCCAGGGCCTTGACCTGCGAACCAGTGTTTCTAGGAAACGTCGGATTGTTCTGAACGCACCGAGGTCGCAGATCACCCGGAGAGGAGGCCCGCAGTAGAGGCAAGTTGGCCGCTGTGAAAGGTGTCCTAGCGTCTCCAGATTGCAATCTACCGCCCTCCCCGTTGAGCGCAGGGCGCTCATATAGCCAGCTTTGGTCCAATGCCCAAGAAAGTCTCTGACCGAAATCAGAAAACCGAAAAACTATCCGACGCCCGCAATCTTGGCGCGCCGTGAGATATGGGTCACCCCATAAAGGTGGTGTAATTTTCCGGATCGCGTGAAGGCATTATCAAGGTAAGCGTCCGGTCAGACCGCGCGCTGTGACCAGTTCCATGGCAGAAGATCATCCACGCGGGTGATCTTGTGGTCTGGGATGCAGGCCAGCATATCGGCGAGCCATCCCTGCGGGTCGACGCCATTCAGCGTGGCCGTCTCAATCAGGGTGTAGGCGATGGCGGCGGCTCGTCCGCCGGGTGGTGATCCGACGAACAGATAGTATCGTCAGGCTTCAGGGCCAAGCCAAATACTCCATCAGTCCCCAACCTGTTGTCCAGTTGAATGGCCTATTCAGTTCAGAGCCAAAATGTTGCGAACTATCAGGCCCACAAGACCGAGTGCCGTAACGCTGCCGACCCAGATCGCGATGAACCAAAGAACCTGTTTCATGGACGAGTTAGTGATAGCCACCCGCCTCGTTAACTTTTCCCCGGAAAACCGTATGCGCTGCCTGCGTCCCATTGAGATTTTCAGAGTGCATATGTTGACAGGCATTTGGCTGTCGCGTGCGGGAGGTCGTCAGGGAGTCCCGGGCGAGCTCATTTGTGAGGACGTGGCGGCGGCATAAGCCCACGGCATCAAAGTATCGATGTCTTTCTTGAGATGCCCGTTGGCCAGCTTGGTGTACAGATCGAGCAAGTAGGCATAGGGCTCGACGCCGTTGATGCGACATGTTCCGATCAGGCTCGCGAACCTTGCCCAACAACGGGCTCCATCATCGTGACCGGCAAAAAGTGTGTTGCGGCGTGTCATGGCGGGGCTTCTGATCGCATTTTCTACCAGGTTGGAATCCATGTCGACATGGCCATCGTCCAGGAACAGACGGAAGCCCTCCTGACGTCGCAGCATGTAGGCCAAAGCTTTTCCCAATTCGGACTTGCGCGAGACACGGCCGGCCTGAGCGTTCAGCCAAACAAAGAATTTATCGACCAGCTGGCAGGATTTCTCCTGCCGGACCGCACGCCTTTGCGCGGCCGGCAGCCCACGGATCTCGGCCTCGATCTTGTAGATGGCCGCGATCTGCAGCAGGGCCTCGTCGACGATCGGCGATCCTGCTTTGGGCTGCGCCTTGATCAAGGCGCGCCTCCCATGCGACCAGCAATAGGCGAGCTTCAAGGGTGCGCCACCCACCCGCTTGGAAGTGCCTAAGGCGGTGTAGCCTCCATAGGCATCCACCTGGATTGTGCCATCGAAGCCTTTGAGGATTTCTTCGGCATATTTGCCATTTCGTCCGGGGCGATAATGGAACACGACGCCAGGTGGCGACGGTCCGTTCCAGCCGCGATCATCCCGCATAACAGCCCAGAAGTACCCTGTCTTGGTTTTGCCCCGTCCGGGATCAAGCACGGGCGCTGTTGTTTCGTCGACATAAAGCCGTGTGCTGCCTTTCAGAAGTAGCATGGCCATGTGATCGACCACGGGGGCAATCAGTGCGCCTGTGCGGCCCATCCAGTCCGACAGGACTGAACGATCGATCGGCGCGCCGTTGCGGGCCATGGCCACGGATTGCCGGTTCAAAGGATTGAAGTCGCAAAATTTGGCCACAGTGATCTGCGCCAGCAGGGCTTCGGTCGGCCAGCTGTTTTCCAGCAGATGCGCCGGGGCCTTGGCTTGGACCACGCCCGTGCGTCCTTTGGGACAGGCGTATTTCGGGCGCACAGTGACAACGACTTGGTATTGCGCAGGAATGACATCCAGCCGCTCCGAACGATCCTCCCCGATCTTGACCATATCGCCACAGCCGCAGGGACAAACGATGTTTTCGGGATTGATGACCCGCTCGACGCGCGGCAGCCCCTCTGGAAGGGTGCGGGGCTTGCGCGGTTTGCGGGGCTTTTTGTCCTTTGCAGTCTTGTCGAGCTGGTCGAGCTTGTTCTGCACCTCATCGATCTGTTGCTGCGTCTCGGCTATGGCGGTTTCTTGGTCTTCGAGCGCCAGTTCCAGCTGATCGGGGCTAAGCTTTTCCGACTTGGGTCCGAACTTGGTGCGCCGATGATCGGCAACCTGACTTTCCAGCTTCTCGACCAGCGCTTTCAGTTCGGTGATGAAGACGTCCTTCTCGGCACCGACAGCCTGTTCATGTTGCCGCGCCGCACGTTCTACAGCCAGTTCGAACTGCTGCGCCTCAAAGGCCTTCACGACCTCGGGCGGCAGACCTGGAAACTGGCGAATATCGAACGGTTCTGACATGCGCTTTTCTACCCTGAACAGGAAGAAAAGCCAATAAAACAACGCTCAAATTTGGTCCTGAGTCACCCTGCCGCAGCAGGTGCAACCACCGGTTTTGCCACCATCCGGCGCCAGTCCAAACCTTCGAAAAGGGCCTCGTACTGGGCCCGGGAAAGCTGCATGACGCCGTCCTGAATCTTGGGCCACACGAAGTTGGAAACCTCCAACCGCTTGTAGATCAGGACAAGCCCGGTTCCATCCCAAACCAAGATCTTCAACCTGTCGCCACGCTTGGAACGGAACACCACCGTCATGCCGGAATGGGGATCAAGCCCCAGCTCGTTTTGCACAGTTGCTGCGAGCCCGTCATGGCCTCGACGGAAATCGACCGGCTTCGTCGCAATCACGATTGGCAGCCGCTGACCCGCAACAATCACGAGACCCCCCGTACCGCGCGGATCAAGTCAGCAGCACGCGCCACATCAGCAGTGCCAGGAATTCGGATCATCACATCAGACCCAATCGTCACCGATATCTCGCCGCCCATCCCGGCGCGCTCGCTCTGTGCTTGCACTGATGTGCTATCAGCTGCCGGCGATGCCATCGCAATCTCCAGCGGAACAAACGCAGGCTCAGACCGATGGCACGAAATCTCTGCATCACCAACTGATGTCATGACATCCGCAGGCAAAACCAAATGACCTTCTCGCGCCATCCGTCGCCAGTCCGATAGTTGATGGGGGACAATGTCATGGCGCCGCGCCACGTCAACAACGCGCGCACCGGGTTGAAAACTCTCCGCAACAATCCGTGCTTTCACGTCGTCAGGCCAACGCCGGTTGCCCCGGCGGGGCTCGACAATCTCCAGCCGACCCACAAGTCCACTTCCATCTGCCATAGCAGCCTCCAACAGAAACAATGGAGAATGTATCCGGCCAATCAAAGAAGCCCGGAAGACCTCAAATCAATGGGATGTGGCCAGCGCATACGGAAAACCCAGTAGGAAAACGCAGTATAAGTCAAGATGACCGGTAGCATGAATGCAGCTCCTACCAATAGGAATGCCAAGCTCTTGTCCGGCGCAGCTGCTTCGCGGATCTCGATATCTGGCGGGATGATCTGAGGATAGAAGCTGATTCCAATTCCGACAAAGCAAAGGAAGAATATGCCGAGTCCACACAGGAATGGCTGCACATCCTTCTGCGTCTCCAGGCCGGCAAACAGAAGAATTGTGAGAACGAACATGCAGAACGGCACAATCGCGGAATACAGAACGCTCGGCCACGAAAACCACCGGGTTAGGTATTCCGGGTTGTGAAACGGAGTCCAAAGGCTGACCACCATAATCAAGAAGATTGTTCCGAAAGCGGCCCGCCATGCATACTCACGCATCCGGCGCTGTAACCATCCGTCAGTTTTCATTACAAGCCAAGTGGCGCCCAAGAGCGCGTAGCCGATCACGACTGCAAGGCCGCAGGTCAATGAAAATGGCGTGAGCCAATCCCACCAACCGCCAGCATAGGCGCGGTCGCTAACCTTGATGCCTTGGACAAGTGCGCCAAGTGCGACGCCCTGAAAGAACGCCGCCGTATACGAGCCGCCGATAAAGGCCCAATCCCAGTAAAACTTGTTTCGCTCTTCAACGCGCCAACGAAACTCAAAAGCGACGCCGCGAAAGACCAGTCCAAATAGCATGGCGAAGATTGGAACATAAAGCGCGGTCAGCGCTATCCCATAGGCAAGAGGGAAAACTGCGAAAAGCCCGCCGCTGCCCATCACCAACCAAGTTTCATTGCCATCCCAAACCGGCGCAATCGAGTTCATCATCCGGCTGCGCATTCCGGATCCGGGTCGGATTGCAGGAAAGAGTATTCCGACACCTAGATCGAAACCGTCCAAGATGACATATGCCAGAATTGCGAACGCAATGATCCCGGCCCAGACAAAAGATAGGTCAACCATGCCGGATCAATCCTCCCCGCTCACATGAGAAATGCCCTCGATCAGCTTGCGGTTCGCTGTGCGCACGGGACCGGCGATCTCGGTCGGTTCACCGGAATTTGGCGGTCGCCGCATCAGGCGCAAAGTGTAATAGGTTCCGGCACCGAACAGCACGAAATACACGATGATAAACGCAATCAGCGATGTCGCAACGACCGGTGCATCGAGTGGTGAGGCGGATTGCGACGTTCTTAGCAGTTCGTAGACGGTCCAAGGCTGACGCCCGACCTCAGTTGTGACCCAGCCAGCAAGAACGGCAATGAACCCGCTGGGAGCCATTAGGACTGTGGCGCGTTGCAGCCACCTGGCACGGTCGATGCCCCAAATGGCGCGGCTTAATAGGCTCCAAAACCCAATCGCCGTCATTGCCATGCCAATCCCAACCATAATCCGAAATGAGAAGAAAACTATGGTCACGGGCGGACGATCTTCAGGCGGCCATTCCTTCAATCCTTTAATCTCGCCATCCCAGTGGTGGGTAAGGATCATCGAGCCAAGCTTGGGTATCTCTACAGCCCAATTGACGGTCTCGGCTTCTTCATCCGGGATGCCGAACAGGATCAGCGAAGCACCTTTACGTGTTTCGAAATGACCCTCCATCGCGGCGATCTTCTGAGGCTGGTGTTCAAGCGTGTTGAGCCCATGGAAGTCACCCGCAACTATTTGCATCGGCGCAACGAACGCCGCCATCCAAAGCGCCATTGAAAACATGACGCGCGCTTCTTTGCCGCCCTGGCCCAACAGTAGGTGCCGCGCGCCAACGCCGCCGACCACAAAGGCCGTCGTCAGATAGGCCGCCAACACCATGTGCACCAGCCTGTAAGGAAAAGACGGGTTGAAAACGATCTCCAACCAGTTCTCAGGCACAAATTGACCGACGTCATTGATTGCATAACCCACCGGGGTTTGCATCCACGAGTTCACCGACAGTATCCAGAAAGCCGAGAACAAAGTGCCGACCGCAACCATCAGCGTCGAGAAGAAATGCAGGCGCAACCCAACCTTGTTGCGACCGAAAAGCATGACGCCTAAAAAGCCGGCCTCCAAGAAAAAGGCCGATAGAACTTCGTACCCCATCATCGGCCCCAGAACCGGCCCCGTCTTGTCGGAAAACACCGCCCAGTTTGTGCCAAACTGATAGCTCATCACCAGGCCGGAGACGACACCCATGCCGAAGATTACGGCGAAGATTGTTTTCCAGTAGTCGAAGACACGTAGGTAGGTATTGTCCTTCCGCAGTATCCACAGGCCTTCCAGCACGGCCAGGAAACTCGCTAAACCAATCGAGAATGCTGGAAACAGGATGTGAAACGACACCGTAAACGCAAACTGCAATCTGGCAAGTTCGAGTGCGTCAAACATCTCCGGCCTCGCCGGCAGAACGCGGAGATGGCTCTTCGCCCAATCCCAGTTCTTTTGCGAATATCATTCGAAACGCCGACATACCGCGTGTTAGTTTCTGAAAGTCGTCGGAATCCAGCATCAGTGCGCGCGAATCTTCCACTGCGCGAACCGATCCCGTGCGTAGGCCCTCGCCGAGCAGGACCCGCTCGCCGAAGTGCTCTCCCCGGCGAAACGTTCTCTGCGTTGCGACCGACCCATCCGGGGTCTTGATGATAAGTTCGAAACTGCCCTCAAGGACCGAATAGAGGCCATCCGCTCGGTTGCCGTGTTCGAATACTTTGTCGCCAGCGCGATAGCGGACATAGCGGGCGGCGGCGCGCCTGCGAGTTTTGATTTGAACTGTGCTGCGGTTGATCAGCGAATCCAGCAGCCAGTTGACCGCGATCCGTAGCTTGGTGCCAAAGCCTGGCGCGAATGACAGATAGTAGCTGCGCCAAAGAATCCATGCCGCGAACCCGGTGATTCTGATGCCAAACACCTCTGCAACGCCGCGACTGGACCCCAGTGACGCAAGCGCACCCTTGGACCTGTAGAGGAATGGCGAGGGCGTTCCGCCCTGCAACACCGTCTCGATGTTCCGCGCGACGAGGCGGGCTTCGCGAACCGCAAATTGTGCTGTCGGTGGCGCAAAATCGCCATCCTCTGTCGCGCCTTCCTGCATCGGGACCAACGCCGCATCGCCCAATGCCCAGATATTCTGGTGACCCGCCACCTGCAGCGTCCGCTCGACGTAGATGCGTCCGCGCTTCTGAGGCAGGTTCATTTCCTGGACCACCTCGGTCGCAGCGTTTCCAACGGTTGCAATGACTGTTCTCGTTCCCAAAAGCTGACCGTCAGAGGTGACTATCTGCGTCGCCGTGGCTTCGGTCACGCCGGTATTAAGCAATACTTCGATGCCACGCTTCGTCAATTTCATCTGTGCGTAACTGGCAAGACTTTCTGGCAATTCAGGCAGTATGCGGTCTCCGAATTCAAGGACAACGACGCGGACCTCGGCGGGATCGATATTCGGATAGTACTGAAGCGACCGGTCAACTAGGTCCTTTATCTCTCCAGCTGTTTCCACGCCAGAAAAACCGGCCCCAACCACAGCAAACGTCAGAAGCTGGCCCTTGACTTCTGCCATCTCCGTGACATCGGCGTGCTCCAGTTTCTCGATGACGTGATTGCGCAATTCCAGGGCGTCGGCCATCGACTTCATCGGCAAGGCGTGTTCGGCTAGGCCAGGAATATGTGCCAAGTTGCTTGTCTGGCCAAGTGCGATAATCAAATGATCGAATCCAACTTCGGTATAGCGCCTCTGCTCGCCCTGAAAAATCGTCACGACTTTTCGTTGGATGTCGACCGCGAATATTTTGGCCTGACGCACTTTGACGCCGGGCAACAATTGGCGCAGCGGTGACAAGGCGTCCCGCGATGCGATCGCACCAGCGGCAACTTCAGGGAGGGTATTGTCAGGTTATTGACGTTGCCTGGGTTCATGCATAGCGACCGCACATGATCAGCCAAGTTTCACAGCCTCGCCTGAAGGGCTTCCGGTTCCCTCGTTCGATCATCTCCTATGCCGTCTGGGCGTACCATCGGTTTGCCCTGAGCTTGCGCGATGTCGAGGATCTGTTGGCCGAGCGGGGCGTGATCGTCTCGTATGAAAGCATCCGGGTGTGGTGCCAACGGTTCGGAGCACAGATCGCCGCCAGCATTCGTCGCGACCGTCCGACCCCGGCCGACAAATGGCACCTCGACGAGGTCGTGATCTCAATCCGGGGCCAGAAGCACTGGCTTTGGCGGGCGGTCGACGCGAACGGCGACGTGCTGGAGATCCTGGCCCAAAGTCGCAGGAATGCCCATGCTGCCAAGCGATTTCTTCGAAAACTGATGCGGCGGTGGGGCGTGCCGCGGGTTATCGTGACCGACAAGCTGCGCAGCTATGGCGTCGCCGTTCGGGGGCTTTGCCCAAGCGTCGAGCACCGCTCGCACAAGGGGTTGAACAACCGGTCGGAAGCGTCGCATCGACACACAAGACGACGAGAAAAGATCATGGGCCGCTTCAAATCTCCGCGCCAAGCGCAGCGGTTTTTTTCCGTTCACGATCAGACCGCAACCCTGTTCCGCCCGAAACGCCATCGCCTCTCCGCAATATCCTATCGCCACTCCCGGGCTGATGCGTTCAGTCTGTGGAACGATTGTGCTGCTGAAATGGCCGCATGATGGTGGCGCCGGTCTTCGTCACGTCGCGATAGAACAAGCTGACAATGCCGTAACGACACCTCAAATCAACAGTCAGTCAATGGCCGTCCTCTGTGGTGCCGCGGAGATTCTCCCTCAGGTGTATGGCGAAGGAGATATCGTTATTGTTCAGGGAATTTCAGCCGATCGGTGCCGATGGACTGGCGATCAGCGAGCAGCAGCCGGATGGTTGTGGCGGGGGAACGCGTGAGATAGCGCTCGATTAAGCTGGCATCGTCGCGCCCGGCTAAGCGGGAGCGTGTCTGGACAGCGGCTCCGGTGACTCTGCTCTGCGGCACCGCGGGCGGCGTTCCAACGGCGGCTGTGGGCCGGATATGCCAAACCTCCGCCGCCGATGCATGATCGCAAGTCGGCGCAGCTACCGCCGCAATTCGTGGCGTCGGGGTACCCAGGATGGCAGCACATTGCGCAGCGTGTCGCCTTCGGCGCCCGTGGCGATCTTCTTGAGGTCGCGCAGAATGCGCTTGTCGTCGGCACCCAGAAGCTTTGCGGGCCAGGAACCACGGGTCGCCATCACGAGGTTGTCGAAACCTGCAGCCCAGTCCTTCAGGCCGTCTTCGTCCAGGGCAGTAAGGTTGCGGGCAACGATTTCCGGGTCTGCGGCGTCGTCATCGGTCTGGTTGGCCTGCATCATCAGGAATCCCATCAGGTGGTCGATCACACCCTCGCCCGGAAACTCGATCCCTCCGAGAAGCGCGCCCAGCCAGTCCTGCGGCGACGGCTGCAGCGGTGCGATCGCCAGGGCCGTGAGATAGCCCTGCAGATAGGCCGCGCTCATCCCGGCCTCGGCGAGCAGAGCGCCGATGTCATCCGGCGCACCGGAGCGCGATATCGGCAAAATATCCCCGTCGCGCGCTGCGGCCGCGTCCAGCGTCATCGCCATGATGTCGGCCATGATCGGGATCCGCTTCAGGGATCGCCCGTCGACCAGTGCCTGTGCTACTGCGGCGAAGGACAGCCAGAGCGCCTGGTCCACGCCGGCTGCTGATTTCAGCACCGCCGCAGAGACCGCGAACTGCCGCGCCCACCAGGCCCGCCGGCCCGCGAGATGTTTCCAGACAGCGGTTTCGCGCCCCTTGTCCGTTCGCGCGCGGCCAATGGCGTCGCGCAATGCACCGGTGTCCTCGAACCAGCTGTCGGCCTGCTCAAAATGCCCCATCCAGTCGGCGCTGGCCTTGACCAGCGCGGTACGGCGGGGCGCCGGGAGGCTTTCGAGCGCCTCGGCCGCGCCGATGGCGTCGAGAATGGCCTCGGTATCGCCGGCGGCGGGGGTCAGTGCGTCGGGGCCGAGGATTTCGGCCAGATCGACCATGCCGGGCGCCGGCATCAGACCCAGCTCCAGCCCCTCACCGAGACCGCGCGCCAGCATCGCGGCGAGCATGTCCGGCGCGTCCTCGAAGGTTTCCATCTCGTCCAGGATGCGGGCCAGCATCTGCTTCTGTTCGGTCGCACTTGTGCAGGGGATGACGAAGGCATCCTTCACGCCGTGGCCCTGCTTGAGCATCGCCATGGCAACCGCGCGTCGGCTGCCGATCTGGACGGCGGCGATCAGGCTTTGTGCGCCGGCACCGTCCGGCAGGCTTATGGCGGCCCGGTGGATGGTCGGCCCGCGCCCCGCCGTCCGGGATGCGCCATGCTGCATCTGCCGGCGGATCACCCCATCGAGCGCGGCGCGCGCGGCATCCTCGGGCAGCCACTTGCGCAGCGTCGGCAGCAGCGCGCCAATCTCCGGCGTCAGTGTCCCCGCCTCGGCACGGGACACAAGCGCCGTTGCGGCGGCGAGGCGAAGGTCGGGCTGTGCATCGAGCAGCCAGTAAAGACCGAGCCGCGCCTCCACCGCGCCCGGCCGCGCGACCGTCATGGAAACCAGCATCGCCGCCAGCTCCGGCGGCAGCCCGGCGAGGAGCTCGACAAGCGCGGCATGAACCTGAAGGGGGTCATCACCGATCTCCTGCAGGATCGGGTCGATCAACGCGCCGAGATCGGGCATCTCTTCGGACCCGGCCTCGTCCCCGTCCATGACGTCGGCGGTCAGCATGGCGAATTCCGGCGGCGCAAGGCCCGCACGCGCGTAGATCTGCGCGAGACGCAGGCGCAGGGCCGGCGCGAACGGCCGGGCCGCGTCCCGCGCTGTCAGCGCCTCATCGAGGGTGTCGATCAGGGCCGCGCCCTCGGGCGCGTCGTTCTCCCGGGCCATCCGTGCCTCGTCAAGCGCGCTGGACAAGAGCGCCGCGGCCGCCTGCGTTTCGGCATCGTCGGTCGACTCCAGCGCGACGGTGGCGATATCCGGGATGGCAGCGGGACCGGCCATTAGGTCGCGGGCCCCATCGCGGAGCAGTCGGGCCTGTGCGGCATCATCGGGCGCGGCGGCGATGGCATCGATCAGGGGAACGGAGTCGCGAGTCATGGTGGAATGGTTACTGCAGTCGCCAAGCGCTGCCAACTCTATAGGTTCATCTCAGGTGGTCCAGGCGGCCTGTCGCAGGCTGTGGCGAGTCACGCTTGACACGCCGGGTGCATGGGATACCCTAAAGTCATCCAGGGGTGCTCCGTTCAGGAGCTGAGATGCGCAAGACCGCGCGAACCCTTCACAGCTGATCCGGGTAATGCCGGCGGAGCGAGGGAATATGTTCATAGGCGCACAAGTGTCACTCTATCCGATGACGTCGGATTTCGTCGATGTCATCACCACCGGGCTCGAGGCCCTCAATCCCCACAGAAGCGCATTGCGGATCGAGACCGACGATGTCTCGACGCTCATGGTCGGGGCGCCCGGCCCCCTGATCGACGCGATCCGCGATCTCTTTGCCGCCGTGGCGCGGCAGCCCGATCACGTGACCATGCATGTCACCCTGTCGCGCGGATGCCCGGGCGAGCCGGACGACCCAAACTGCTGCTGCGAGGCGCTGGTGCAGGCCCAGGGCCAGAGCCTGTCCCAACGTCAGGCCCTGGCGCGGGAGGCGGTGGGTGCCGCGCCCGATCTCGGTGTCGGCATCGACGTGCAGTTCTCGCTCTATGTGCTGGGCCAGGACCGGCATATGGACGAAATCTATGGCTGCATCGACTTCCTGAAGGGGTCGGGCACTTTCCTGAAGTCCAAGAACTTCTGCACACGGTTGCGCGGCGATGCGGGCGCGGTTTTCGAGGCGCTGCGCCAGGCGTTCCTGCGCTTCGGTCCCGCCGAGGGGCATGTCACCATCGACCTCACGGCATCGGCCAACAGCCCCAGCCTTGCCTGACACCCCTTGCGCCGCGCCCGGTTCGCGGCAAGAGCTTTCATGCACCCCTTGCGCCATATCCTGCCGACCGCGCTGATCGCGCTGGCCCTGCTGCTGGCCTGGCAGATCTATTGCATGGCAAGCGGCGTCTCGGCGCTGGTCCTGCCACGGCCCCGACCGACGTTCTGCGCTCGCTCGTCATCGAGCGGGCACGGATCGGACCGCATACGCGTGCCACGCTTGCGGTCGCCACGCTGGGCTTCGCGCTGTCGGTGGTCTTCGCCTTCGGCGCCTCGGTCGCCCTGCATTTCAGCCTTTGGCTGCAACGCGGGCTGATGCCGCTGCTCGTCGCCAGCCAGACGATCCCGCTGGTGGCGCTGGCGCCGCTGATGATCCTGTGGTTCGGCTTCGGTATGCTGCCAAAGGTGCTGCTGGTCATCCTCGTCACCTTCTTTCCCATGCTCGTCAGTTTGCTGTCGGGCTACCGTCAGGTGCCGCAGGCCTATCTCGACCTTCTGACCGCGATGGGCGCGGGACGAGGCCGGATCTTCCGGCGCGCAACACTGCCGGTGGCGCGGGCCTCGTTCTTCGCCGGGCTGCGGATTTCGGCCACCTACGCCATCGTGGCCACGATCTTTGCCGAATACGCCGGGGCGCGGCGGGGCTTGGGGATTTACATCCTCACCGCCAAGAACAATTTCCGCGCCGATCTGGTGCTTGCCGCCGTCGTCGTCTCGGCCGCGGTCACGCTTTTGATGCTCGGCACGTTGCGCCTGATCGAGAGGCTCACGGCCCACGGACATGCAAGGGGGCGCGATGCTGCGGGTTGAGGATCTGACGGTCCGGGCCGGATCAGTGCCGCTGGTCACCGATTTCTCCTGCGCGCTGCGCGAGGGCCGGATCACCTGCCTGATCGGGCCGTCGGGTTACCACATCCTCCACCGCCAAACCGACGACACATGCCGCCGTCCCTCTCGCGTTCACCTCCCTCTCCAACCCGCGTGAAAACACCCCCGTTTCCGACATCTATGCCCGCTATCGTCCGCAGCGCATCGAGATCGCGGGCGCGCAGGAGCATCCAACCCCGCTGGTCGAGAGCATCGCAATGGCGTCGGTGGCGCCTCCGGTGCCGTCGAGCGAGGCTGCGACCGATCTGCGCCTGCCCGGTCGCCTGATCGAGGAGGGCCATCTCTCCGAGGCGCAGCTCGAGACCATTCTCATGGCGAACGACGCGCACGCGCGCGACTTGCCGGGCCGGTTCACGATCGACGAGGACCAGACCCGGATGACCCGCAGGGACGATGACCCGGCGGCGCGCGCCTATCGCCTCGGGTATTTCCTCGGAGACGGCACCGGTTGCGGCAAGGGGAGAGAATGCGCCGGGCTCATCCTGGTGAACTGGCTCGCGGGACGGCGCAAGGCGGTCTGGATCTCCAAATCTGCCACGCTCATCGAGGACGCGATCCGCGACTGGACGGATATCGGCGGCTCGCCCGCCGACATCCAGACGCTCTCGAAATGGAAGCCGGACCAGCCGGTCACCATGGGTGACGGAATCCTTTTTGTGACATACGCCACACTGCGCTCCGCGGGTAAATGCGGCACCACGCGGCTGAGCCAGGTTCTCGACTGGATGGGCGCAGAGTTCGACGGCGTGCTCGCCTTCGATGAAGCCCATGCCATGCAGAATGCTGCCGGGTCTGAGGCGGGCAGGGGGGTCAAACCCTCCCAGCAGGGTCTCGCCGGGCTGCGCCTGCAGCTCGCGGCCCCGCGGGCGCGGGTCTTCTATGTCTCGGCGACGGGCGCCACCAGCGTGCACAACCTGGCCTATGCCGCGCGCCTCGGACTCTGGGGCCAGGGGCCGGAATATCCGTTCCCGAGCCGCGAGAGTTTTGTTTCCGCGATGGAGGCCGGCGGGGTGGCGGCGATGGAAGTGGTGGCGCGCGATCTCAAAACGCTCGGATTCTACACGGCGCGGGCGCTCAGTTTCGACGGCGTGGAATATGACGTTCTCGAACATGCCCTCACACCGGCCCAGGTCGAGATCTACGACGCCTACGCAGGGGCCTTCCGGACGATCCACCACAATCTCGAGGCGGCGCTGACCGCCACCGGCGTCAACGATGCGTCCGGTCAGACGAACGCCTCCGCCGCCAAGGCCTCGGCCAAATCTCGGTTCGAGAGCACCAAGCAGCGGTTCTTCAACCATCTCCTGATGGGCATGAAGGCCCCGACCATCATCCGCGCCATCGAGCAGGACGTGGCGGATGGCTATGCCTGCGTCGTCCAGGTGGTTTCCACCGGCGAAAGCCTCCTGAAACGTCGGCTCGAAGCGATGGATCCCGAAGACGAACTGGTCGAGGGCGCTTTGACGCCTCGGGACTACGTGCTCTCGTATCTCGAACAGGCTTTCCCGATCCACGCCCGGAAGCTGGTCGAGATCGATGGAAACATGGTGGCCGAACCGCTGCGGGATGCGAATGGCGCCCTGGTCGTCTCGCGCGAGGCGCTCACCTTGCGCGATGCGGCAATGATGGAGCTGATGGCGCTGGCACCGATCCCCTCGGCGCTAGATCAGATTCTCTGGGCCTTTGGCGACGACGCGGTGGCCGAAGTGACCGGGCGCTCGATCCGGCCGCTGAAATCGCAGGACGGCGCGCTCTTCATTGAGAAGCGCAGTGCCAGCAGCAATTCATCGGAAACCCGTGCCTTCATGGATGGGGAGAAGGACGTCCTCATCTTCTCCGATGCCGGCGGCACCGGGCGCTCCTATCACGCGGCCCAGACCGCGAAGAACCAGAAGCGGCGGCGGCACTATCTGCTCGAACCCGGCTGGCGGGCCGACGCGGCGATCCAGGGGCTCGGCCGCACGCATCGCTCGGCACAGGTCAGTGCGCCCTTCTTCCGGGTCTGCACCTCGGATGTCCATGGCGAGAAGCGCTTCACTTCGACGATCGCCCGGCGGCTCGATCAGCTGGGGGCGCTCACCAAGGGTCAGCGCGAGACCGGCTCGCAGGGCATGTTCCGCGCCGAGGACAATCTCGAAAGCCCGATCGCACGGGCGGCGCTGCGCGGCTATTACGCCGATCTGGCCGCCGGGCACGCGGCGGCCATGAGCTACGAGCGGTTCACGGACTGGACCGCCCTGAGGCTGATCGACCAGGACGGCGTGCTGCTCGAAGAGTTGCCGCCGATCCAGCGGTTCCTCAACCGGGTGCTGGCGCTGCCGATCCATATGCAGAATGCGCTCTTTGCCGAGTTCATGACCCGGATTGCCGATCAGACCGAACGCGCCCGCGCGGCCGGCTTGCTTGATCTCGGGGTGGAGACGCTACGCGGGGAGAGGATCGTGCAGGTCTCGACGGAAGATCTCTGGACCTGTCCGCGCTCGGGGGCAGTGACGCGGATCATCGGCCTCGAGGTCACCGACCCAGTGAAGGTTCTTTCGGCCGAGGAAGCGCTCAATCGGAACCCCGACAAACTGCCGATGACCAACCGTGCCTCCGGGCGCGTGGCGCTGATCTCGTCCCGGCCCATGCAGATGTATGACGAGGAGATCGTCACGCTCATGCGCAAGGTGACGCGGCCGACCGGGTCCGCCTATGTCGAGGAAGGGAAGTTCCAAGCGTCCGTATGGGAGGAGATCGAGCCGCCTGAGTTTCGCCGCCTCTGGGACGAAGAGGCCGACAGCCTGCCCAAGGTGACCACGACGAGGTTCTATCTGTTGACCGGGCTTCTGTTGCCGATCTGGAAGGACATTCCTTCGGGCAATGAGCGCATTTACCGCGTCACGCCGGAAGGGCAGGGGAGCATGATCGGCCGGACCGTGAGTGAGGATGGCGCCGCGGCGCTGCGTGCGCGGTTCATGGTGGGCACGCCCAAAACCCCGCAGGAGATGCTGACGGCCGCGCTTGGCTCTTCCGCACCTGTCGATCTGGGCCGAGGTCTCTCCCTCACCCGCCGCCGCGTCGCGGGCGTGGCACGTCTCGAGATCGACGGGGCAGACCGGGGCACGATCGAGGGGTTGAAGGCCATGGGGTGCTTCACGGAGATCATCGCCTTCCAGCTCCGGGTCTTCGTTCCGCACGGGGAGGGCGTCGATACCGCCGCGATCCTGGGCAGGATTGTCGGGAAGGGATCATCCTCGAGGACTGATCGGGCCGCCTGAAAGGAAAAGATGCCGTAATGGGGCTATCGGCGAATCGAGCACGTTTCGCTTGTTTGTCAGCATGATCTGAAGTGCCGTTGCCCTTGATGCGCCTGCAGCGCGTCTACGAGGTCGTATGTTTCCATGCGCCTCAATTCCTAAGAATAGAAGGGCAACGACATGAATGTATTTATCGGATTGGATGTATCTCTGGCAAGCACTGCGATTTGTGTGCTGGGGCCACAGGGGAGGATCGTTGAAGAATTACAGGCGGAGAGCGAGCCTGAGGCATTGGTACGTGCAATAGCGTCATTGTCATATTCGATCGATGCGATCGGGCTCGAAGCCGGACCTTTGTCCCAATGGCTGAGCAAGGGAATGGAAGAAGCTGGCTTTGACGTGGTCATGATGGAAACACGATTGGTGAAGGCAGCCTTGAAAGCCATGCCGATCAAGACCGACAGGCGCGATGCTCAGGGCATTGCGCGCTTGCTTCAAATGGGATGGTACAGGCCCGTGCACCGCAAATCTGTGTCCTCCCAGGAAATCCGCGCGTTGCTGACGGCGCGCAAGTCAGTTCAGCAGGCCATCATCAACCTTGAGCTTTCGATGCGGGGTGTTCTGCGAAACTTTGGCATGAAGCTGGGGCATGTCACCCGGATTAGGTACGAGGCCCGGGTGAGGGAACTGGTTGAGCAGAATGAAATCCTGTCGGCGTCGACTGAGGCTCTTCTGCGCGCGCGTTCCCAGTTGCGCGCCGAGTTGGCTGACTTGGATGCCAAAATCGCGGGTCTGGCAAAACACGACGATGTTTGCCGTTTGATGATGACGATGCCAGGTGTCGGTCCGATCGTCGCCCTGACAGTCAAATCTGCGATTGATGATCCGACCCGCTTTGCGCGGTCGAAGGATGTCGGACCGTGGGCGGGGCTTACGCCAAGGCGCACGCAATCCGGAGAGATGGACATCGTTGGACAAATCACGCGAGCCGGTGATCGCGGGCTTCGAACCGCGTTGTATCAGGCAGCGATGATCCTGATGCACCGTGGTGCCCCGAACTGGCTGCAATCTTGGGCACTTAAAGTAGCGCACAGGCGTGGAGCGAAGAGGGCCATGATTGCACTTGCTCGACGCATTGGCGTCGTCTTGCACCGCATGTGGATAGACGGCACGCCGTTCCGCTACACGCAGAACTCCGGCGCGACTGCATGAGCGGGAAGCTTCAAGGACAATTCAGAGCGGAGGGTTGAGCTGCGCCTCATGACAGGTACGTCGAGGTCCCTTGCCGGGACGAGGTTCCTGGAGATGCCGAAGGCCCGCAAGTTATCAGCAAATGCTGAATACGCGGGAAAGATGGGCACCCAGGACCAGATTTGGACCAGGCATAGAGTGGCAGCTATGAGGCTGACTACGGACGGAAGAACGAAGCCCGGGTAGGGGGTGTCCCTCAGTCCTGATGTGCGGTTGCAGTGAAAAAGGAAAAGTAAGCTTTTGAATTTGTGCCTTAAAACTCGGTGAAGAATGAGATCTTCGCCGGGATTTTTGACTTGCCCGAAACCCTTGACAGAGGCCCGCCCCATTACGGAAGCGGGCCTTGGGTCGGGGGAACGCGGAAGGGGGTTTGCCCGCCCGCGTTCCGGCACCGTGGCGGACCTCCTGTCCCGTCGGCGCTGTCCCCAATCTCAGACAAGAGGACGAGACCCATGACCAATCCCCAGATAAACTTCGCCGAGACGATGGCGAAATGGCAGGCCGAGCGCGAGGCCGCGAACAGGGCTGCCCGGAGTGAATTGCTCCCGCAATTGCGCGGCCTCGGGATTACCGAAGTGATTGCCGAATACGAAGGCTACGGCGATTCCGGCAATATCGAAGATGTGACGGTGCAGCCCGCAGGCATTGCGCTCCCTGACGAACTCTGCACGAAGCTCGGCGACTTCGTCTGGTCCGTCGCCTATCACCAGCATCCGGGCTTCGAGAACAACGAGGGCGGCTACGGTACGCTGACCTGGGATGTCACCGCCGACAGTATCACGCTCGATCATGCCGACCGTTACGTCGAATGCACCCACACATGCGACGAGGGGCTCTGACATGGCCCATCCCCTCCATCATGCCGAGAGCTCGGCCCGGAAGTTCGGCGGAACGCCATCCGACTATCAGGCTGTTCACGATTGGTTTGATGCCTCCAAGGAGCATCTCGCCATTTTCACCCACCGTGCGCTACGCCATCACACGCAAGGCATTTTTGAGGCCGAACGGGTCTTCGGGCTTTCGCTCATCAACGCGACGGGGCGCGAAATTCCCATCCGCTGGATCGGCGAGCAGCATGTCCGCGAAGACTGCCAGGGCCGCATCCCGAGCCTCGCCGACTGGCTCGGTCGGATCCAGCCAGAACCCTGGATGGCCAATGGGCATATCGACCTGATGGCACGTGAGCCCGTTGGCGATCCGCGCACGGAATGGCTGGCCGAGGTGGCTGAAGGCAAGACGATCCTCGGCCTCAAGGACTGGATGGAGGCGATGGGATCATGATGCGCAACGTTCGCAGGTTCTACGATTGCAGCACCGCACATCTGCCGGCGCAAACCGCGCAGGCCATCGAGAACGGGCTCTTTGCCAAATCGCCGACCATGCGGAACGAGTATGGCTGGCTGTTCTCCGTCCCGGAAACGCTCGCCGATCTTCCGGCAGGCGTCGACTGTGACGCCTTCAAGACGGTCATGGCGTTGGCGCTGGATGCCGGGTGCGACTACGTCCTGTTCGATCGGGATGTCCCGCCGGTGCCCTATCTCGAGGTCTTCGACTGGTAGATCGAATGCGGGTGTACAGAGGCCCGATCTGCGGATCAGGCCTCTCTTGTTTCCAACGCCAACACTGAAATGGAGATCCAGATGAACGTCGCGGAGATCAAGGCCGCCGTGGATGCCGGCAAATCCGTCCACTGGGCGAACGAGGGCTACCGGGTGCATCGGGATGGCCTCGGCCAATACCTCATCACCTTTGTGCGGAACGGCAGCACCATCGGTCTGACCGACCGAAGCGGTCATCGGCTGAATGGGGCGGAGGCCGACTTCTTCATATCTGAGCCGGACCATGGTGCTGCGGCATCGTAGGGGAGGGTGGTGCGCGGGGCAACGTCGGGCACCCGTTCCGGCGCCGGGTCGGGCTGACAGGCAGGAGAGAAAGGAAAGAGGGCTTTCGGTTTTGCGATCCCATGAGGGGTCGAAAAGCAATCCCGCGTGCTCTGGCCAAGTGCCGGGCAGCGGCAAACCCAAGGAGAAGACCCATGTTCGCAGGAACCCTGACCAAGAATGCCGAGACCGCAGCCACCGCCTATTCCGGCATGATCCACTCGAGCCGGTTCGACATCGCGATCCAGCTCGAGACCCGCACGAAGATGTCCGAGCGCAGCCCGGATTTCGATGTGACCGCGGTGAACAAGTCCGGCCGGAAGGTGCGTATCGGCACGGCCTGGAACGAGACCGGCAATACCACCGGTAACCATTACATCTCGATGCAGATCGATGTCGGCCTCGGACCCTTCCGGGTCAACGCCGTGCAGACCAAGGAAGCACGCGAAGCGATGACCGGTGAATTCGAGATCATCCCGCTGGTCTCGAACGGGGCCATGAAGTCCGGCTCGATCTCGGGCGAACTGACCGCGATGGATGCCGACAACGCCTTCGCCGGCTACATCGCCAACATGATGTTCGATTTGGACTTCATGCTCATCGAGAACGAGTTCAAGAGCGAGGAGACCCATCCCGACTACCGGATCGAGGTCAGCTCGCCGCGCGGCCACCCGATCCGCGTCGGCTCGGCCTGGATGGCGAAGAGCAATCGCACCGGCAACGACTACGTCTCGCTCCTCATCAACACGCCCGATGGCGATCTGCGGGTGAATGCCGTGCAGAATGAGGAGCAGCGGGGCGGCAAGACCTTCTCGATCATTCCCTTCGTCGAGAGCGCCGGCCAGGACCGCGCTGAAAACGCCGGGCTCGCCCTGGTCGGCTGACAGGCAGCGACTTCTACAGAACTGGCGTCCCGGGCAACCGGGGCGCCTCTCACCCGTGCAGGCCTGATCCTCCTCCCATGAAACAGGCCTGACGGAGCGCTGTCGGCATGTCTCCGGCCGGTCAGCGTCCCCTGTCCGTAGGAGGCAGATCCCCGAGAGGGGAGCCGCAGTGAGGCGGCTCCCCTCTTTTCGTTTCACCCCGACAGAAGGACGACACCCATGTTCAATCTCACCCATCCCAAACTGGTCACGCTCGCAACTTCCGAGGGCTACGCCGAGGTCGCGGACTTCCTGGAAGACCACGCGCTCGACGACATCGTGCCCGCGATCTGCATGGCACCCGATTGCGACCACACGGCGGATCACGAGCCCGATCAGCGCGCCGGGTTCTGCGAGGCCTGCGGCCGCCCGTCGATGAAATCCGGCCTCGTCATCGCCGGGATGATCTGAGCGGCAAGGATCGAGGGCTTCCCATGACACATGATAGATACACCACGCCGGGCGCGCGGCTTACCTGGTCCGACGTCTCAGAATGGGTCGATGCCGCCCAAAGGATCGACGGGCGCCGTCTGAGCGAGGCGCGGAACCGAGCACTCGCTGCCCACGGAGCGGCCATGCCTCGCGAGCTCATCGACCGCGAGACTCATGTGCCATCGCTCGAGGCTGCGATTGAGCTCCTCAAATACGGCCCTCCTGGATTGGCCAGACCGTCGAAAGGCGAGCGCGCCAATCATCCGACGACGCCCATCATCATGGAACTGATGAACCGTCTTGCCGTCCTGAAACGCCGGGACGAGATGGGCACCGGGAACAACTGGGCCGCAATCTTTGGAGGCTCCGATGCGAATTCCGCCTGACATCACCGACCTGATTGAGCGCGGCGCCCTCGTGGCGATCAACCATTCCGGTGGTAAGGACAGCCAGGCGATGACGATCAAACTGGTCGAGGCCGGCATCCCGCGTGATCAGCTCCTCATCGTCCACGCCACCCTCGGCGACATCGAATGGCCCGGCACGATCAGCCATATCCGGAAGACCACTTTCGGACTGCCGCTGGTGATCGCACGACCCCGAAGGTCGTTCTTCGAGATGGTCCGGGCGCGGGGCATGTTCCCATCCCCACGATATCGCCAATGCACATCCGACCAGAAACGGGGTCCGATCGAGCGCGAGTTGCGCCGCTATCTCGCGGCCAACCCCCGGTTCGCCGGGCGGATCGTCAGCGCGATGGGGATGCGGGCCGAAGAAAGCGCCGCGCGCCGATGCCGTCCCGTGGTCAGGCCGAATGCCCGAAACGGTGTGGCGGGCCGAACCTGGATCGACTGGCTGCCAATCCATGGCCTCACCAGGCGGGAGGTGTTTGACACCATCGCCGCTGCGGGGCAGGAGCCGCATTGGGCCTATGGCCGCGGCATGTCGCGTCTGTCCTGCAGCTTCTGCATAATGTCTTCGCTCGCCGATCTGCAATGCGCCGCACGGCTGAGGCCAGATCTGCTTTCCACCTACATTGCGCTTGAAGACGAGATCGACCATACCCTGCGTCCCGACGGGACGAGCCTCCGCGACACTCTCGATCGATTGGAGGCAGCATGACCCTGCACGACCCCGATCAGATCGCCGAGCGGCGTTTGCCCGACTTCTCCGAGGCCGAGATTGCGACTATCGACGCCGCCCGGGCGATCCTGCGCAGGCACGCCCGGTCCACCGCCGCCCTGCAGTCCTGGAGCATGTTGACCGACTACCTCGCACTCAACGCTGTTCACGAACGGGTCGAGGTGTTTCGGGTGCTGCTACTCGACCGGAAGAACAAGCTGATCCGCGACAGGGTCATGACCCGTGGCAGCATCGATCACGTCCCGGTCTATGTCAGCGAGGTCCTCCGCTCAGCGCTTGTTCTCGATGCTTCTGCCATCATCCTCTGCCATAATCACCCGTCCGGCGATCCGCATCCGAGCCAGACCGACATCGACCTCATCCGGAAGATCGTGGCGGCCTGCAAGGTGATGGAGATCGTGGTCCACGATCACGTGATTGTCGGTTTCGGCCGGTAGAAGAACGCCTTCAGCATGCGGGCGGCCGGTATGCTGTCGGAGTGAGCCAGCGTATTCACGGATGCAGGATTGGCCAACGCCTGAGAGACGAGCATGTCAAGCATCCGACAGCCCCCATCATCATGGTTCTGGTGAGCCGTCTTGCTCTTCTGAAGTACTGGAAAGTGATGTCGCGCGATGACAACCGGACCGTGATGTCCGGCGGCTCGGAAGCGAATACCAGCTGACGTTGCGCACCTTCTATTCCGAAAAGGTCCGGCGGGCGGAGGCCATCTTCATCCAGTCCCGCCCGCCAAAGGCTGCCAGGGCCAGGTAAATTTGTCCGGCCCCGATATCCGGTTTGAAAACGATCGTCAGGCGATGCCCGGAGCCCCCGTGTCGCACCAGCCAGCCATCGAGTTTTCCGGCAAGGCGGACGCCCGAAGCCGGGTTGTCTGCGATCGCTTTCAGCAGGGCATCGACCTCATCCAAACGTCGAAGCGCTGCCGCGGTATCGCCCTGTGTGACCTCGATGATGTGATCGACGATGCCAATCAGATCCCGTTCGAAGAACGGATGCCGAACAAAGCGCATCAAGTCTTGCGGGTCTTTGCGGCCAGATGCGCACGTGCGCCTGCTGTGACGTCAGTGGCGTTCCCGACCGGCTCCCACTGATCGAGCGGCAGCGACAACCGCCGCTCCAGTTCCGCCTCAAGGAGGACCCGTTCGTGCTCACGCTCCGCTTTGGCCTTCGCCAGTTCACCCGAAACCGCCGCGCTCATGTTGGGATATTCCCCGGCTTCGACAAGTTCTCTGGCGAAGGCGTAGGCCGTATCGGTAAAACTGACGGATTGCTTCTGTACGCTCATGACGATCCTCTCGGTGTTCCAATAGACTACCATTATGTGCATTGCTTGACAATGCTCGCCAAGCTGACGGAAGCCTTCGGCCTCCCCTGCTCGGCAGCCAAGTCGCAGGCGAGATATCGGCCCTTGGCCGATCGCGCATTCGGCCATGCGGCCTCACCGCGGCGTTGCACCCGGCCTCCCGGTCTGCCCGTCTCGCGAGCACGGCGCTCCCCGGCCGCTCCGCCGGATTGCGCTCTGGTCTGTTTTGCCCGGGGGCAAAACGATCCCGCCGCTCCATCCGTCTCCCGCGTCCGGTCGCGCCGTTTGCCTGCTCGCGTCGGGCAAACCTACCGTCAAACACACACACATGAGTGCGGAAGCATATCCTCCGGATGGCCCCCGAATCAGCCCGCGTCAAGGATCGCAAAACTTTTCGGCGAGGGGGGTGCGAGAGGGGACGTCGGTCCAGTGCGCGATGACGCGCGTGTTGTCGGCGTCGTGCTCGGAAAACTTTTGCGCCCGGCAAGCCGGCGGCTGCGCCGTCCCTGACCCGGACAGATTCGGAGAACCAGACATTCGGCCATGCCCCCACACTCACGTGGTGGCTCAACAACCGATATCCGGAGATATGAACATGGCCTACGACCAAGCGAACACATATGAAACCATCGAACTTTTCGGGCTGACGGAGAAGGACGCCGAGCTTCCGATCCCCGGGGATGACATCCTGAAGGACAGCATCATCCGCGAAACCTTTGAAACCCTGCTCGGTCAACTCCGGAGCACCGGTCTCGAGGCCGAGATCGAACCGCTCGCGCATGGGCTCGCGACCATCCTGCAGCGCCGCAAGGTAACTCTGACGAAGGAGGTTGACCGCACGGCCGACAAGATCGGCGCACTGGCGAAATGCCACGACGGATCGGAAATCGCGGAAACCGCTCTGGAAGAGACCCAGGCCCGCTTCCTGCAGCTACGGGAGATCGTCGGCGCCATTGAGACGATGTCCGAGGCGGCAGCGGAATGCTACGAGGTCGAAACCGGCCATGCCTTCATCCCGGCAGCGGGGTCGCGCGCGAGCGTCCGGGCACAGGAGACGGGAGCCGTCTTCGAGGCTCGGC
This sequence comes from Roseovarius sp. M141, assembly GCF_024355225.1. NCBI lineage: Bacteria > Pseudomonadati > Pseudomonadota > Alphaproteobacteria > Rhodobacterales > Roseobacteraceae > Roseovarius > Roseovarius sp. M141. The sequence goes on along the minus strand of NZ_VCNH01000003.1, from coordinate 58,900 downwards.
AGCTGCTCGAGCAGCATGATCGCGAGACGGCTGCCAAGTCGAAGGTCGAGGGGGTTCCCCTGATCGTCTCGGGTGCCACCGACTGGAGCGATATCGACGTCATCTTCAACACGCTCGACAAGGTTCGGGATCGCATCAAGCAGACCCGCAATCAGGACATCTTCATCTGCCACAAGGGCGGCAAGCATGGGGCCGAGATGATCGCGGCCCGGTGGGCGCGGGCGCGCGGCGTCGCACAGGCCCGCTTCGATCCGCGCTGGTCCGCACATGGGCGGGCGGCTCCGTTCAAGTGTAACGACGAGCTTCTGGACGACAAGTTCGCCGCGACCGGGGTCGTTCTCTTCGGCGGCAACGGGGTCGCGCTGAATCTCGGACAGAAGGCCGAAGCGAAAGGTCTGACGGTCATGCGGGTCACGGATCCTGCGAAGACGAAAGCAGATCAGTAAATAAGAGAGGGTCGCCTTCGGGCGGCCCTTTCTTCGGTTTCAACGGGAGCGCGCGAAAGTTGGACGCGTCGCAAGTCTCCAAAGTCTTGGGGATTGCAGTCCAGCCAATCCCGTTGCGCGATTGGCTGAGTGGCATCACTATGTAATCTCAGTCTATTGTACCCGTGCTGCAAATGACATTTGTTGCGTAGTATACCAACCGCGCAGGTTATTCAGTCGATGCCCTTTTCTCCGGAACGCACCAAAGAGATTCAATCGCGCATTGATGCGCGTCTGCGGTCCGGGAAGGCAAACGACTGGGAGGTGTCGTTTCTCACAAACATGGCCGAACGGTTTCAGCGGCATGGGACTGAGACGCGCCTGAGTAAAGCCCAGTATGCCAGCCTGCACAAAGCCTTGAAACTGGAACGTGAGAGACCGGCCCAGACTCCGACAGCAGCCGACAACGGCGCTTCCAAACCAGCACCAAAACGCAGCACCAGATCCGTTCAGGCGAGATCCCGTCCGATGTCCGTGACCCGTGCGATCAGTGCACCACGGCGCGCCGTGCGCAGGGCTGAACGCCAAATTATGGTGCCACTGATTATTGCTGTCGCGTTCTTCGCGTTGGTTGGATCATTGTTTGATTCAACATCTTCACCGTCCACATCTTCCAGCCCGTCAGCGACACCCACATCGCAGACGACAGATGCCGCTTACGTCTATGTGACAGGGACGCGTGTCAACCAACGTGCAGGGCCGTCTACTTCGAATGCCGTTATGGGTGTTTTGGCCGAAGGGACACGCGTCCAAAGACTGCGCGAAGAAGGGCAGTGGACCCAAATTCGATCAAACCTGGGGACGGGCTGGATGTCTTCCAGCTTCCTGTCTGGGATGGCGCCAGCCGCGGTACGACCCGCCCTGCAGGATCGATCCCTTCGTGCCGGCGATGTGCGGATCATTGATGGTGATACTGTCGATATTCGAGGCGTGACGGCGAATGTGCGTCTTGTCGGGTTTAACGCGCCTGAGACATGGAGGCCTTCCTGCACTGCAGAACGTCAGGTCGGGGAACGCGCCACAGCGCGTCTCAATCAGCTGGTGCGAGACGCGGCGTCGATTGAATTTGAGCGCGTGGCCTGTTCGTGTCGGCCCGGGACGGAAGGCACAGAGCAATGCAACTTCGGACGCCTTTGTGGCTCGTTGTTTGTTGACGGTGAGGATGTGGGACGCATACTCATCGGTGAAGGGCTGGCCGTGCCGTACCGATGCGGTCGGACAAGCTGTCCACCACGTCCTCAAGCCTGGTGCAGGTAACATCAAAGCCAGATCAGCGCATGCCCCAGAGATCGCGGTGAGGCCATAATTCAGATCGGCGTCGATGACACGATTAGGGCGAGGGTCTCAATGATCGATCTTGTCGGCCAAACTATCAAAACCTGCTCCTTCGCTGGGAACCGCAAAAGGCTCAGGCCGCCCTTGAGCCACCTCCTAGTCTCGCAAAAACCGCGATGCGATGAGAGCCCGGCCATCCCGCGCCATCGGTGAAACCGACATCGATCCTGTCTCGATCCGCTCGAGCGACACCCGCAAAAACGACCATCCGGAGCGGAGGGACAGGTTCACGATAGGTATTTCGCACCGGAGCGCTATTGTGAACGCAGCCGTCTGGGGCCAACCCGATGACCGGGTGGGGGTCTTCGGGTTTTCGGGATTTTTGCACTCCTTCGCGGCGAGTTAGGCAGGATTTGCGCCCGGGGATCCAAGCAAATTATCTTCCAGAACTCTGTTGTTGACGTTTCAGGCGCGCCGTTCCGGCCGCGCTCTACTCGCTACGCTCCCGAAGCCCACTGGCGCGGTCTTCGCCATCCGGTGACGATCGCTCGCGCGGGACGGGACCTTTCCACCAGCCGAATGACGGTCTGATTCCCAGCACCGATACCTGAAGCACGGCGCTATCTGCGCATCCTTTCACTCGCAGAGGGGCTGCTCACCTGTCTCCAGCGTCATCTCAAACCTTCCACTTACGGCAAGAGGCGCGGTGATACTCGCACCAGCATCGGCGATCTTGCGCGACTTTCGGTTGAAATGAGCATGGACCTGCTCAATCGCAGGCATTTCTGGCGATGGCTATTCTCTTTGTGCCGCGCCGCGGCAACTATGGGGTTGTTTCTGGCGATGCGCGTCTGGGTCGCGGATGTTTGTAATCGCGCGAATACCGCCGCGCTGGAGGAAGGTGCAGCCACCGATGAAAGTCTGACTCTTCAGGGGCAGTGATGTGAGCGAGGTCGTCGACAGTTTCAAAGCCAGCGTGATCCGTGCCCTTGAGCAGGACCGCTACGATGATCTGGTGCTCCTGCTTGCGAACCAGCTCCGCCGTCGGCAACAGGTGGTCAGCGTCCACGCCCGTTCCGCGCTGCCGGTCAACGCGGACATCTGCCAGCCCCTGCCCACCGGACGCCTGTCCCAAGAGCAGATCGACACGTTCGGGTTCCGGGATGAGGGCTGGTATATCATCGCCGTCGAGGACTGCGCGATCATCTCCGCGGAATGCTTTCCCTACACGGTCGATGATCCGGGCTTCCGCACGCATATTCAACGCTATCTGCGGGGGTTGAGTAGGCGCCATACCGACCTTCCGGACGTCTTCGCCACCTACCATCTGCGCGGCCTGCTCCTCGAGTTCCAGCACCTCTTCGAGTTCCGCCCGACATGAGGCTGCATATGATCACTGACGGGGCTTTGGCTTCCGTGCTGACGGTCGTGCTGGTTGCTCCGGCAGCGACGTCTGCACAGCAGATTGATTGGCGCGAGTGCCGCCCGTACCAGCGCCGCATCACCTGCGTCGTCGACACGCTCTGGTACTTGGGCACCAAGATCCGTCTGCTCGGCATCGATGCGCCCGAGATCGAAGGGCGTTGCGCCAATGAGCGGCGTCTGGCGCAGGCGGCAAGATTTGAGCTCACGCGGCTCCTCACCACCGGCCTGACCCGGATCGCCTATGGCGGGCGGGACCGATACGGTCGCCGTCTCGCCCGGCTCTGGGTCCGGGAGGGCGAGGTCGGCCTCGCCATGATCGCCGCCGGGCTGGCAGAACCATTCGGGCGGCGTGGCCCGTCACCCTGGTGCCGCTGATGCGCACCACCGGCGGGACATAGGCGATGAGTGGGTCCTTCACATGGGATGCGATCGTGCGCATCGGCACCATCAAGCCTTATGAGAAGGCGCTTGTCCTGACGGTCTTCCATACCCTTGATGCTCACCCGGTAAGCCCGCGAAGCCCGGATCGCCCGGCATGGAACACCATCGTCTGTTTCAAGCGACCGCTGCGCGACCAGATCGCCGACCACCTGTCGCCGGGCGATCTGTGCCATTTTCATGGGTATGTGCGCACCGGCACCTTTACCGACGATGCGGATGCCAAACGGCGCGCGGTGGATCTTGTCATCCAGCGGTTCGATCTCCTTCACAAACATATCGACGGCCCCACCGATCCCTGAGATGGCGGTTGACGGGAGGATCGAACGCCCCCGGCGGCGGGCGGGTATGCACCGGATCACGGGAGTGGTGCCATCAGTTGGCTGCCGGGCTGTGGAGCAGACCAGAGCATCGGCCGGATGAAACGCGCCACGGATCCCGTCCCGCAAACATATTGGCGTAGGGGCTACGGCACCGCCTGAGCCCCATTTTCGCAGAACGGTCGATGCCGGTGGTCCCGGAGGTCTCCGGCGTCAGCGCGATCGGGCACCTGATGGCGATGCGATGCAGCGCTGATCGCTGTGGGCTTTCGCGTTGGGGCCATGATCCTGCACGGGGCCGGGAATGGGGCAGGGGCCGGTGCCGTCATCGCCGTTCACGTGGGGTGAGGTGCACATTGCCCAAGGGAATTTCCTCACTTGACCCGGCTGTCAGGGACCAGTTCCTGATTGACCGCCACTGGGCATGGGCGCTCCAAAACGCAATGTCAAAAAGCCCGACCGAGTTCTCGCCGCCCGGCGCTGCGCTTGGTTGGCTGCGAGCCGCACCACTCGGGTTTTCTTGGTGCGTTTTCTCGGCTTCACCCATGCTGGTCCAGTGTCATCAGGAAATGGTTCCTGACACCAAAGAAGAGGAAAATACCATGAGCAACAAACTCGCATCTCTCATCCGGAACGACAAGAACATCTTCACCGGCACGCTCGCCACCATGGCCGTTCGCTCGAAGATCACCATCGTCCCCAACGCGAAGGCCCACAGCGATCAGCCGGACTACCGCGTCTTCGCCAATGGCACCTACGAAATCGGCGCCGCCTGGAAGAAGACCTCCGAGACCACCGGCAACGACTACCTGTCAGTGAAAATGGCCGCCCCCGAACTGGGTGCCATGGCGATCTACGCCAACGTGATCGCGCTCGACGAGATCGGTGATGACGGTGTCACCCACCTGATGCTCTGGTCGGCCCGCGAACCCCAGGCCGCCAGCAACCAGATGGTCGCCTGACCCCGAGATCGGTCCCGGTGGACCCTCCCACCGCCGGGGCCGATCAATCCTCCCACCCCGTCACAATGCGGTCTTGGAAGCCCGGATGACACAGATCGCCCCTTCCCCTAAAGTCCGACTGGATTATAAACAGCGTCACCTGCGCAAGCAGCAATGCGCAGGCAAGGCAGAGCGTTTTGCATTCGATCTGAATGCCCGGATCGGATGCAAAGCGTTTGCAGGAATGACAGGCGCACGCCTTCTGCGTCTTCCCGGGTTCGGGACAGGCGCAACAGGTATTGGGAATGAGACCATGCGGAAGAGACGAGCATAAATTGACCGAAGAAAAGACATTATTTGGCGCGACGCCTGTCACCTTCTTCGAGGGGCCACCTGAGGCGGAGGCGCTCGGGCCCGGCGAGCTCGGCGTGAACATCGATCTCTTCCGCCAGGTCAAGGCGCATTACAACAAGGCCAAGGAGAACATTGCCTGCCGGGTGCTTGCCGATATCTGTCAGGACATTCGCGACAGCGGCTATCTCGGGCGCATGGACGACAGCGCTGCGCGGCTGTCGACTACCGTCGTGACGGTTCAGCGCTGGCGCTCCCGCTTTGCCGATAACGGTTTGCTGAAACGGGAAAACCGGAACGGACTTTATTCGGTCGATCCGAAAGTAGCCGTACGCAAGGATGCGGAGGGCGAGGTCATCAAACCCAAATCCGCGAAGAAGGCGATTTTCAAGTTCTGACGCCGGGCGCCTCGAGCGGAAAACGCGATGCCATCATTCTCGTACTGCGCGTAAAGCTTCCAGGTCATGGCGACATCTCATCGACGCTTGATATGATCGCCCGGTTCGATGGAATGCTCCGGCGCGTGGTCCCCGAACCGCATCTCTTCCTGCGCGGTGATGTCCTCCTGGCGGGCGAGTTCGGCCGCGTCGTGGAAGATCTCGCGCAGCCGTGTCGTCCATGTTGCGGGCCGTTCGGCCTCGCGCAGGTCCGCTGATTTCGAGTAAGGGACCAGCACCTTGTAGATGTGCTTGCCGATTCCGCTGACGAGAACGTAGACGCCCTTCCTGTGCAGCAGCGGCCCCAGCTCGGTCTGGAAATCCGTGCGGTGCACGACGGGTTCGCGCTTCTCTTCGCGCATCCATTTGAGCCGCCCGCCACCATCCGTATCGCGCCGATGGGTGATCATGATCGTGTTGCCGAACTGCTCTTCGAGCCGCCGGGCGGTCTGCCCGACATTGATCTTGGCGATGACTTTCGTGCCGATCAGGGACTCGATCTGGTCGGCCACCTGTTGCGAGTATTTGGCGACCAGCTGCTCGACGCCCTGGATGCCGAGCACGACCGCCAGCCCTTTCGAACGACCGGTTTCGAGCATCGCCTCGAACCGGTGGACTTTGGGCAGTTGCGCGAACTCGTCGACGAAAAGCCAGACACGACGATCCGCGCTGTCGCCGAACGAGATGTCCGATACGTTCGACGACATGACGGTCAGGAAGGCGGAAATCCACCCCTCGGACTGATCCTGAAACCGACCCGAGCGTTGCAAAACCAGCGTGCGATCCTTCGTGTCTTCGTCCAGCAGCCAGCGCCGGAGCGAGAATTTAATGCGCCCCTCTGATCCTTCGCGCCAACCATAGGCGAGCATGCGCACCGCGCCGAGGCCTGCGGCCATGGTCGAGATCGTCGCCGCCACCTGGCGGTAATCGGCGTTGAGATAGATCATCGCGTCGCGGTGATATTGCCGCGCGAAGGTCTGCAATTGCTCAAGCGGTAGCTGCGTGGTTTCCATCAACTCCCACCACGTCCAGCGCCGAGGCTTGGTCTTCATCAGGGTGATGATGCAGAGCGCCAGAACCGTGCGCGCGGAGTCCGAAAAGAACCGGTCCTTGCTTTCGGGGATGATCCGGTTCGCCACCTCGATCGCATCCTCTTCGACGATGAGATCGTTGGCGATATCCCAGATCACCGAACGGTCATCATGCGGGGCGAGCAGGAGCGGCTCTTGCGGGGTTTGCGCATTTTTCGGTTTCGAGAACGCCATGCGGGTATAGTCGCCCTTGAAGTCGAAGACGACGACCTTGTCGCCGCGTTCCATGACCGATCTGAGCAGGGGCAGGATGGTCTGGGTCTTGCCACCGCCGATGGCGCCGAAGATCAGGAAATGGTTCACTTCGCGCAGTCGGCTGACCCGGAAATCTCCAAACCAGTGCACCCCTGGCGCATCCTGTTTGATCTCCCTGTCGGAGGCCTGGACCAACTCTTTCGCCCCGGCGACCGTCAGCCCGGCCTTGATGATGAGGGGGCGGACCCGCAATCCCCAGTCCCAGACCAGATAGCCGAGACAGCCCAAAGCCATCATCACGAATGCGGCGAATGTCGTCGTTCCCTGATAGAACTGGTGTTCGGAGTCCGGTGACAGCGCCGCCTTGATCTGACGACAATAGGCTTGGTCGAACGGGTTCAGACATGCCTTCACATAGGTCCACCGCATCGGCACGGTCGCGCCGTCCGGTGTGTCATAGCCAAGGTGGCGAAAGAACACCCAGTAGGTGAGGCCCGCAGCGACGGCGCATCCGACCATCGCCATGATCACCCAACGATAGGGTGCGACATCGGGCTTAAGGATCATGTCAAACCACTCCCGCGCGCGCTAGCCGCTATCCTTGAGACGACCCCTCGGCGGGACGCTGCGCTGCCGCCTTCGTCACTCTCTGACCTTGCACGGCGATAGGCAGAGACGAACGCCTTGAGTGCTGGTTCGCCGCCGGTTTCAACGTAGTGGGCGAGCACCGCCTCGATCTCTTCGGGCCCAAGATGGATCGCCCCGGCGCGCTCCGCGGCCTCGCCGATCATGATCCGGGCGCGGGTCTGCTTCTTGCGGTTGGCATGTTTGGCGCGCTGCATCACCTGCTCCTGTTTGGCAATCCGGGCATCAAGGGTTCGGAGTTCGGGGAGGCGCGGTATTGCGGCGAAATCGCTCCGCGACCTGGCGGAACTCCTTCAAGAGATCCGCGTCGGAAATCTCCAGCACCGTCAGATCGGCCTTTGCGGCGATCTTGCCGATCTGCGCGGCGCGGGCTTCAAGCGCCGCACTCCGCTGCGCCTTGAGCGTTTCGATCTCCTTGTCGATGTCGGTCACTGACTTGGGTTTTCTGGCCATGGGTGCTGTTCCTTTAATCTCGCCTTGGCGGTGCTGGTCTGGAGAGCGGTGCTGCTGACTGATCATATCGTAATACATAACGATTGATATAGCGATAAAAATACGATAGAAAGATGGAAGAATGGCGCACTTATACGTCGCAGGCGACATGTGCGGCCCGCGAGGCCGCGACACATCAGCCAGAGATGGCGCGACGAGCGGACAGAGCGACAAGGACCCGCAGTTTGACTGGCGCTGGTCGCCATCGCGGAGGGCGCAGCGTCTGGCTCCGGTGGCGGGCCGGAAAGGAAGGGCGGGGTGGCGATTTTTCATCTGTCGGCGCAGATCGTGGGAAAGGGAGGCGGACGGTCCGCCGTGGCCGCGGCCGCCTACCGGCATTGCGCAAAGATGGCGCGCGAAGAGACCGCCGAGGAAATCGACTATTCGCGCAAGGGCGGCAACGCGCATTCGGAGTTTGCATTGCCAAAGGATGCGCCCGCTTGGATTGCCGAGTTTGAAGCGGATCACACGGCGGCGGAAACCAGCGCCTTTTTCTGGAACGCTGTCGAGGTGTTCGAGGCGCGCAAGGACGCGCAGCTCATGCGCGAGATCGTCTTGGCCCTGCCGGTGGAATTGTCGACCGAGCAGAACATCGCGCTCGTCCGTGATTTCGTCGCGCAGGAGATGTCCGCGCATGGAATCGTTGCAGACTGGGCCTATCATGATCCGGACGGCAATCCGCATATCCACCTGATGACGGCGTTGCGACCCCTGAGCGAAGACGGGTTCGGAGCCAAGCGCGTGCCGGTCGTTGGGGACGATGGCGTGATCTCGCGCGGAGCGGATGGCAAGATCAGGTCGGAGCAGTTCACCGGCGGGCTGGAGCGGTTGCGCGCCATGCGCGCCGCCTGGGCGGAGATTCAGAACCACCACCTGGCCAGGCACGGCCATGACATCCGCGTCGATCACCGCTCGTTCGAGGATCTCGGGATCGACGCGGTGCCGAGCAAACATCGCGGCGTGGCCGCCGACAACATGGATGCGCGGGGCGCGCCGTCAGAGCTGATGACGAAAGCCAGGCTTGCTGCGCGGGAGAACTACGAGCGTTTTGTCGAGGATCCATCGCTGGTGCTGAAGAAGATCACCACCCAGAAGGCGGTGTTTACCCGACATGACATTGCGCGAGAGATACATCGGACGGAATGTTCGGCGTCAGAGTTTCAGGCGCTGTTCTATCATGTCGGCGCGCATGAGGAACTGGTGTCGGTGGCGGCCCCGGCGTTTGATCCATTCACCGGCGAGGCGACAAGCGAGGCGCTGTTCTCGACCAGAACGATGGTCGAACTGGAGCATCGCATGGTGCAGAACATCGAAGGGCTGGCGCACCGGGTATCGATACCGATCACCGACGCGCAGCTCGAGAAAACCTGTCGGGCGTTCGAGGCAAAGCGCGGGTTTGATCTGACCGATCAGCAGAAGATGGTCGTGCGTCATCTGACCGGTGAGCGCGGTGCGGCCGCCCTGGTGGGCTATGCGGGTGCGGGCAAATCGACGGCGATCGAGGCCACGCGGATGGCGCTGGAGGCGCAGGGCTGCACCGTCGTGGGCGGCGCACTGGCGGGGATCGCGGCGGATAACCTGCGCGCCGAGGCAGGACTCGAAAGCCGCACGCTGGCCTCTTGGGAGTATCAATGGGCAAAGGGCGATCTGCTACCGAATGCCAAAACCGTATTCGTGATGGACGAGGCTGGGATGGTGTCCTCGCGCCAGATGGAGAGTATCACGCGCACGTTGAACGAGGCCGGAGCCAGGATGATCGTGCTTGGTGATGCCCGTCAGTTGCAGCCGATCCAGGCCGGAGCGGCATTCCGCGCCTTTGTCGATGTGACAGGGTATTGCGAACTCGACTCTGTCGTTCGGCAACGTGAGCCCTGGATGCGCGACGCGGCGATCGCGTTCGGATCGGGACGCGCGCATGCGGGCGTGTCCGCCTATCTTGACAATGACAGGCTGGATTGGCGCGAGTCGCAAGACGACGCGCGGGCAGGGCTCATCGAGGACTGGTTGCCCTATCACCGGGCACGCGCCGACGTCACCATCATGGCGCACCGCAACAAGGATGTGATCGCGCTCAATGCCGCGGCACGGGAAGCATTGAAACGGATCAACGCTGTGGGGGAAGATCATACCTTCTCTTCTGAGCGCGGCGGCAAGCCGTTCGCTGTGGGTGACCGGATCCTCTTCTTGCAAAACGAGCGCAGCCTCGGTGTGTTCAACGGATCGACCGGGCAGGTGGTCGAAGCGCACCGCAATCGCCTCTCGGTCCTGGTCGAGGGTCACGCCGATCCGATCACGATCCGGGCCAACGAGTATAACCAGATCGATTACGGCTATGCGCGCACGATCCACAAGGAGCAGGGCAACACGGTGGACCGGGCCTTCGTCTATCTGTCGCCGAGCATGGACGCGCAACTCTCCTACGTGGCGCTGACCCGGCATCGCGATGACGTCACGCTCTATGCCTCACGCGAGGATTTCCGCAGCCGGGGTGAATTGATCGAACAGATGACCCGCGACCGGTTGCAGGATTCGACCGCACTCTATCGCGACCGGGTCGATCATCGCGACATCGTGCGCGGCTTTGCCGAACGGCGCGGCTTCCCGACCACGAGAGTCATCACCGATTTCGTCAAAGCCAATCTCCACTATCTGCGCGAGCGGCTCGACAGGTTGGCCGCCCGGTTTGATCGTCTGCGACATCCGGCACCGGAGCGTGAACAGTTGCGAGTGCCGGACAGGGACGGAAGCAGAGCGGACGCGATGCGTGAGCGCGCACGCGCGCGACCGCCGGAGATGTCGCAGCGGCTGCACCGGTCCGTCAGCCGCCTGGCGCAGAATCTGGCCTCGGAGCATTGCCGCGGCCGCAAGGCCCAGGGCTTTGAGTGCAGCGCGCATTATGAGTTGAACCTGGCCGCATCGGCAGATGAGTTGCGCAGATTCAACGCGGACGTTCGGTCGGTGTTTCCGAAGGACGCGATCCTGAACCACGGCTCGCATCCGCCGAATGAGGACGCGCCGGCTCTGGATGGATTGCCGGACGGTTGGAAGCAGTACGCTCGTGAGAATTGGTCAGCCCTCTTCGCAGCGCAATGGGCTGAAACACGCGCTGAGTTGCTGCCACTGATGGAGCGCAGCCGTCCCTGGGATGTCGCGGCCCTCACCGATGGAGCCGATGGAACGCCGACGAGAGCTGAAGACAATGACCAGGCACAACACCGCGTGAGGTCCGACATGCTGCCAGAAAAACCTTTGATCGATGCTGTTTCCGAGTTGCCGCCATTGGAGGATCGAGAACTGCGTTCCCGCGCAGCCGCGGACATTTCGGTTCGGCCAACTTTGGCAACGGCAAAAGACATCGCCGGCCGGATCTATGGCGATCCCGATCAGGCTGTTGAACGAATGATCACGCAATACGCCGAGCATGCGGACGGCAAAGCACTGGTCTCGGTCATCGAACGATCGCCCTCGAGCTTTGGTGAGGTCCGGGGCACGACCCGTCTCGGGATCGCCAACGGGGACCGCCGCGCAGCGCTTGAGCAGGCGCCGATGATGGCGCGGCAAATGGAAAAGCACTTCGCGGCGCTGGACGGGATCAAGGAGCGCGTCGCCCGGCAGCATGAGGCACGCCGCGTCGCCATGCACAAACCTCTGCCGGACCTGTCCCGGGAGGCCTGTACCTTTCTTGATCAAATGGCACAGATACAAAGGATGCCCTCAGGGGCTGGGAAGGAAGACCGGACGTGTTTGCTGTTGACGGACAAGGCGTCGCTCCAGGAGATCGTGCGGTTCCGCCAGGCCCTCACCGAACGCTATGGTCAAGGCGGCGATGCGATCCGGAACGGGATCAAACAGGATCCGGCCCTAACGTCACTGCCCGCCACGGAGCGAAACCTCGTTCAGGCTCGCGTCACGGCGGTCACGCAATCCATCCCGGTGATCGGCCAGATGCGCGAGCAGATCCGCCAGCGGGATCGCGCCCCGGAACTCGGCAAGGACAATTCGCGAGGGATTGAGCGGTAGGAGGCGTGTCAGACCCAGCTGACGGGGTCGAGGCCGGTTTCCTCGACGGTCTGATGTATCCGGTGCATCAGCTGGTCGGAAAGCGGGTCGGCAACGCCTCGCATCTCCGGCGTGGCAAGCAACCCGCGGTGATGGGCGATTTCGCGGCAGATTCGCTCGCGGGTAATGTCGTCGTGGCCGGACAGCAACCCGATGAGGGGCGAGAGCCGGTTATGGAGCGCTTGCGCGTCAAAGAACCGGCCCGATCGGGAGGCCTGGTAGAGGGCCGCCACTTCATACGGCGCCAGTTGCGCCAGCGGCGACAACACACCGTCAGCCCCGGTATTGAGATTGTGAAACAGCGCGCCTGCCGAGGACGTCAGGCACGCCAGGGGCCGTCCGATGGATTTCAGGGCGTAGTAGTTTTGGTCATACTGCACGACGTCGTCATCCGCTCCCAGGACGAAACCGATGACGTTGTCGCAGTGCCGGGCGAGATTGATGAGCTTCTCGCTGAAGGCAATGCGGCAGCGTCTGTCACCGTCGAGGGCCACAATGACGGGCAGGGACAGGCGATCCGTGAGATCGGTCAGAGCGTCGAGACGCTCATCGACGGAACCCCCGGCACGCCCCTGTTGCCAGTCACCTGCGCTTCCGATCACGGCATCGGCACCGGCCGACTGGCAGGTCTCGATCTCTTCGAGGGTCGCGTTCGAAAGCGTGCCGACATGTGCGAGCAGCAGCCGACCAGGGTCCAGTCCTTCGCGCGTCCGGCGGATCACCTCGCTACGCTCAGCGAGCGTCAAGCTGTCGCGCTCACGATCCGCCGTGTTCACTGCGATCCCGACGAGGCCATCGATCCGGGTGAGTCGGCGGGTCTGGTCTGTGATGGCATCCGCTAAAACCGCGCCGCTGTCGTTAAAAGGCGTGAGTGTCGGAACGATGACGCCCTGAGACAGAACTGAAGCCACATTTTCAAGGGACGGCTGAGTGAGCTTTGGCATTGAGCAGATCCCCTCTCGTGGTCAAATCTTTCGCATATTGTTCAAGAACTGGAATTCTGGCCCAGACTCGCGCTGTTTCCCGGGCACTCCGAAGCAGGGTTTTGCGTGTCTCTTGGTCGGAGGAGGACAGACGGATCGACCTGGAGAACCAATGAAATCTTCTCGAGTATATCGAGCGACACGGAATATTTGCCGTTCTCGACCTTGCCCATGTAGCCACGGTTGATCCGCGCACGCAGGGCCAGATCTTCCTGGCTGATGCCAAGCGATCGTCTCAACTCCTGAATGTTTTGCCCGACGCGGTCTCGTAAGTTCATGGCCGATAAACGGCCATGGTGATCAGTATTTAACCACGCGATATACTAACCATTCAGCTCTGAAAGGGTCGCCAGGTGTCAATAATATGATTCTGATGTTCTCGGATTTTTTGCCTTAGGGATCCGATGGTCTTCTATCGTAATTAACCTCGGGAGTCTGTCACATGAGGATCAACGAGCGGAGGCAACTTTCGGCAAGCCAAAAGTAGCCGTTTTGCATTTGTCCAAGGAATGATCTGTGCAGTCGAAAGTCTGTTCGTGCGTGACGGGATTACGGTGGGGTCGGGCACACCAAGCCATCTGCTTGAAGTATCGATGCACGCACTCCGTATCGAGGCTCGCAAGGTCAAAAACCAGCTGAAAATCCCGGCTCGGATAATGTCCAACCCATCGTCTGGCGAACTCTCGGTCCTGTCGTTTATGTTCGCTCCTCGATTGCAGATCGGTGAGGATGGCGAGCAGGACATGCTGCCACAATCTATGCTCTGACCTCATTTGCATGCATTTTCTCCGAACCGTAGCTATCCATGGTATTCCTGCCCAACAGTCTGCGTTCGAAAGAGTGACCGAAGGGGCCATTTCCAGCGCCAGTGCGCAGTTCAATATCAGATAATCTACTCAGGATTGCTCGTCTCCTCATTCAGTATCGCCGCCAGCCCGGCGCGATGGTCTGGATAGATAGGTTTGAAACCGAGTTGTTCGCGCGCCCGCGAAATATCCAGCCGCTTGCACTCGGCGTAGAAATGACGCGCCATGGGGGACAGCGCAGGATCATCGAAACGGATGGCGGGCGGAGCGGGTAGGTCGAGAAGTTCTGCGGCATGGGTCAGCACCTCATCGGCCGGTGCGGGGCTGCCATCGGCCAGGTGAAATACCGGTCCGGCCCCGGGCCGCTCCATGCCAAGGCGCAGTGCGGCAACGATATCATCTACATGGATGCGGTTGAACACCTGACCGGGTTTGACGATGCGCTGTGCCTGTGCTGCGCGAAACCGCGCGAAGGGCGAGCGCTGCGGGCCGTAGATTCCCGGCAGGCGGAACACCTGCACCGCCACACCCGAGGCGGCGCCGAAGGCCAGCCAGGCATCTTCGGCCTCCACCCGGTTGCGGTTGGACTGCGTCAGCGGGTTGCGCGGATAGCTCTCGTCGATCCAAGCCCCGTCCGCATCGCCATAAACGCCGGTGGTGGACAAAAGCCCGATCCACGCCGGATGCCTGCATTGTTGCGCCAGATCCGGATGATGCGTCAGGACGCCGTCGCCGTCATCATCCGGCGGGATCGAGATCAGGATGTCGGTGACTCCCGCCAGCGCCTTGGGCGGCACCGGGGCGGTGCCGTCGAACAGCCACGGGGTTATGCCCGCAGCGTCAAGCGCCTGCATCCCTTCTGCACTGCGCGAGGTGCCCGATATCTTGCCGCCTTCGGCGAGGATCGTGCGGGCCAGTCGTTGCGCGCTGTAGCCGCAGCCGAAACAGAACAGATGCCGGTGGGCGGCGGTGCCGCGCGGCGCATTCATATCGTGTCGAACCCGGCGCGCAGGTCATGGTATTTCGTGACCTGCTCGGGAACCAGTTGCCGGTCCGCTGTGCGGCCCAGATAGATCTTGAACATGCAGCCGCCCTCGGCGTTGTAAAACTGGATTGAATGGGTCTCCATACCGAACAGCTTGCGCGAGACGAAGGCGATCATATCGCAGGCCTCGGCTTTAAGATGCCCGCCGACGGCCTTGCCGCTGAGGTTGTACATACCGCTCCCCATCGCGCCCTTGACCACGCCCTTGGCCTCGAGGATGACATCGCCGGTATTGACGATGAAAGTCATGTCACCCCAGTCGCGGAAGTCGTCCATGACGGTCACGAAATGCGCGCCCGAAATGCAATACGCCTCGCCCTCGGGCAGCGCGCGCAATACGGCGGCGACGCTGGTGCCCGCGGATTTTGCGATATCTTCCAGCGCGGCGGTCGGTGTTTCGGCCGTCGCGGCCTTGATGCGCAATGCGGGGTCCTGTTCGGTCATGGTCTGTCCTTTCGGTGAGTCGAATCAAAAAGTTGCGTCGGCAAGACGCGCCAGCAGCCGCCCGGTCATCTGGACCTGCCAGAAGCGCCCGGCCAGCGTGAGATCGTGAAAGCCGTGGAAGGGCCGCAGCAGACCGGCCTCGGTCCATTGCGACAGGATCGGCGCGACCCGGGCAAGCGCGGCTTGCCCCTCGGGCGCGGCGCTGATGCGCGCGGGGTCAAGGCGGCCGCGCTCCATACCGGCGCGGATGGCCTGAAACACCGGTGCGCCGGGTTGCGGCCCGGTCATGCCCATGGCCAGAGCGTCATTGCCTGCGACGCGGGCGGCGTAGTCGTCCAGGTTGGCGGTGTTGCGATATCCGTATCCCGCCAGCGATCCACCCGCGCCCGCGCCGACGGCGATGCAATCCGCGCCGGTCTTGACCTCGTAATTGTAAACGGACCGCTCACGCATCGACGGGCTGCGCCAATGAGTCGTCGAGATCGTCTTCCAGCCTGCGCGTTCCATCGCCTCGGATCCGGCGGCATAGAAACGGCCCAGCTTTTCGCGGGTGGCGGGGGCGAGCTTGCCCTTTTCCACGGCCGACAGCAAAGGCGTGCCGGGGATCAGGTTCAACCCGTAAAGGTCCACGCCATCCAGACCCAGTTCACTGACGGTGTGCAGATCGTCGGCCCATGTCTGCAAGGATTGCTTGGGCAGGCCATACATCAGGTCGATGACGATGCTGCCGCTGTCGGCGGCCACCAGCCGTTCCAGCCGGGCGGTCACCTCGGCGCGGGTGGCCTTGCGCCCCATGGCGCGGCGCACGGTTTCATCAAAGGTCTGCACGCCCAGCGAGATGCGGTTGACCCCGGCACCAAAGGCGGCGGCGATCTTGTCATCGGTGAAATTCCAGATGCGCCCTTCCAGCGTGATCTCGCAATCGGGCGCCAGTGGCAGGCGATGGCGCAGGGCGGTGATCAGCCGATCAATGTCATGTGCCGACAGGACGGTCGGGGTGCCGCCGCCCAGATAGAGTGCCCTCAGCGGCGGGCCGTCCAGCACTGCGCGATCCGCGAGGCGGTCCAGCTGGTCGATGATCGTGTCCACATAGGGCGTGCCCGACCCCTCGCGCCAGGCGTTCTGGTAGAATCCGCAGAACAGGCAATGATTTTCACAAAACGGGATATGCACATAAGCCACGCCCGGCCTGGTGCGCGGCGTGTCCAGCAGACGCGCCCATGTGGCGTGCAGATCTTCGGACGGGATGGGCGCGCCTTGCGAGGGCGGATGGGCGCGGCGCGCATCGTCGAACGCATCGCGCAGCGGCGTGTCGCTGATGCGCGCAAAATAGGCGGCGCAATCGTCTCCGGCCTGTGCCGCAACCGGCTGTTTGAGCGCGCCTTGGGTCATTTCGTCACCGGACCCTGCGCAGAAATGGCGCAATACGCGTTTGCCTCACCGCCTGTTTCGCAAGCGTCTGGCGCGACGGGGCGGACAGTGAAACCATCCTCCAGAGATATCCCGTTCAGCGCGACCTGGTAGTGCCAACGCATATCGGCTTCGGTGTATCCGTGCTCGTACGGAGTCAGGTCCAGATCGGTCTGGCCGCAACGCATCGCCTGAATCGTGTAGCCCGCGCCGGTCAGGATCTGTTCGACCGCTTCGGCCTTGCCTTCGCAATCGGCCAGCGAGTCGGCCTCGCTCAGCGCCATATGGGTGG
Organism: Roseovarius sp. M141; assembly: GCF_024355225.1. NCBI lineage: Bacteria > Pseudomonadati > Pseudomonadota > Alphaproteobacteria > Rhodobacterales > Roseobacteraceae > Roseovarius > Roseovarius sp. M141. The sequence goes on along the minus strand of NZ_VCNH01000003.1, from coordinate 41,766 downwards.
TGCCGCCATCGCCAAGCGTCAGGATCAGCAGAGCAGTTTTCAGCATCGGATTTTTCCTTCGTAAAGAGATTAGAACCGGGCTGATAGCACGATGTCGATACTGCGTTCGGCACCGGGAAGTTGGTCGAACGGTTCATAGGATTTGTCGAAAATATTGTTCAGCTGCACCGTCAACGAAGCATTCTCGGTCAGATCCAGCGATCCGCGCAGGTTGACCGTGGTCCAACCGCCGGCACTGGATGTCACGGCTCCGGCGTCGTCGCGCAGTTTTGCGCTGCTTTCGCCTGTTGCGAACAGATCAAACGAGGCCGGCATACCGCGGAAGTCGAAATCCTTGCGCAAACCGATGGTGCCGGAAAAGCCCGGCGTGCCGCTGTCGGAGGTTGAGAACCCGTTCCCGTACTGCAGTTCGCGGTTCAGGATCGCGCCCGAAACATAGGGCGTCAGGCTGTTGCCGAGATCGCGCTCTGCGTAGATCTCAAACCCTACGGTCTTGGCGCCATTGACGTTTTGATACTGCGCACTGGGCCGCCCGCCCACCGGCGGCAGTCCCTGGCGAACGATGTAGTCCTTCGCATCGGTGTAAAACAGCGTCGCATCAAGGATCGTCGCACCATTGTCGAACCGTGCTCCAAGCTCAAAATTATTCGCAGTTTCGGGCTTGAGGTTCGGGTTGGGCAAGGTCAGTTGCCCGCCTGCCGTCGTCTGCGTGAAAAGCTGGTTCAGCGTCGGATAGTTGTAGCCTTGCGAGAACAGCCCGCGCAGCGCCCAGGTGTCATTCGGGGTCCAGACGACACCGGCACTGGCCAGAAACCGGTCATCCGTGTTTTTTGACAGCGGCGCGGAGTTGCTTTCTTCTAGTTCCGCCTCGACGTTGTAGTAACGGCCGCCAAAATGCAGCGCCCATTGCGGGGACAACGTGATCTCGTTCTGCGCATAGATTGAGGTGGTGACGATGCGCGCCTCGTCGCGCCGCAGGGTCGGCGGCAGCGGGAAGGGCGCGCCGGGCGGCGTGATCTGGCTGCTGGCGTCCACATCCAGAAAATCGTTCTCGTATTGCGCGCCCACGATGGTGCGGATGCTGTCCGAAAACCGCAGCTCGGTCGAGACGTTCAGCCCCCAGGTTTCCTGTTCGTCGTTGTTGATCGTCTCTATCACCGGCGCAAACGGCCCCGGTGCGATCCGGTTGCGGAATTCGCGGTCGATGGTCTGGCCGAACGCGTCGATTTTCAGCGATGTCATCCACGGGGTCAGGTCGGTGCCTTCATAGAAAAACCCCAGCTTGCGCAGGTCGCGTTTCGGCAGATCGATGGAGAAATTCGGATCGCCCGTATAGACATCCGACGACAGATCGAACGCCTGCGCCTCCAGTCCGAAGGAGTGATTGCCGAATTCGTAGCCGAGATAGCCCGACAGATTCTGATCCTCGACGCCCGATGGGACCAGTTCGCCGATGCCTGCGGCGTGACGGTTGCCCAGATCGGATTTGCTCTGATTGAGCCGCCAGGTAAAGCCGCCCTGCCGTCCGGCGACCGAGTTGGACAGCCGCCAGCCGTCGGTCGCTCCGAAATATGACAGGGTGCTGCTGGCCTCGAACGGCTTGTCGGTGCCGCGCTTGGTGATGATGTTGATGGTGCCGCCAATGGCGCGCTGGCCGCTGATCACCGAGGACGCTCCGCGCACGACCTCGATCCGCTCTACCGTGGAGGGATCCACCACCACCGGCGGGCCGTAGGTGGTATGATCGGTGATCGCCTGTCCATTGACCAGGATGCGCACACGGCGCGCTTCCTCGCCCCGAATGCGGATCCGGGTAATTCCCTGCTCTTCGACGCGCACACCGGGGATATCCTTGAGATAATCGGCAACACGCGCGGGCGGGATCCGTGAAATTTTCTCTTCGTCGATGACCGAAACCGCGGAAGGGTTCTCGAAAACCGTGGTTTCCAGCCCTGTCCCCAGAAGCGTGATCGTCCCCAGATCGGTCGTCTTGCCATCGGCCTGCTGCGCATCCGCGCCCTGCGCAACCAACGCCATCGCGGCCCCGGTCAGTAAAGTGGCACAGATATCGCGCTTTTGCCAAAATCCTGTCATTGCCTTTTCCCTTCGCCCGTCTGCAGGACTTGCCGCAGACATCTTGTGTCGACGTCACGGCTGGCGGTGGGCTGGCATTGACTGAGTATTTTTGTCAGATTTGTGAGGTGAATGCCGCCACGGCTGAAAAATGTCAAGCGGCGGTTGTGATTATCCGCATTTTCTGTTGTTGGCGCGCTTTATTCGGCGGCGGCAACATGGTGCACATGTTCGCTCGGGCCCGCCATCTGCGGCGCCTCCATCATCGGCGCCGGAACCGAGGCTTTGGACACATAAGGCCAGAAGACCGCAAGCCAGGTGAGATAGCCCAGTGCCCAGAGTAGCGATGCGCCCGCATGCAGCGGGCCGGGCATGTCGAATCCCAGATCGGGGGCCAGTCGCAGCGCGACCGACAGCGCCAGCGCCAGCGCGCCCAGCCGCGCCGGCCACGGCAGGCCCAGCGGGCGGTTCGTGTGCATCAGCCCCGCGATGCAAAACACCGCATAGACCCCCAGCCCCAGACCGCCCATGAACGCCGCATGCAGGCCCGTGACCTGCCCCCAGGGCGCGCCAAGCGCGGCGGCACCGGTCATCATCAGCCCCGCCCCCGCCAGCGCACTGGCCCCCGCCAGCAGCAGAATCTCTGTGCGCATCGCCTCGCGCCCGATGAATGCCTCGGCCACACGGTCCATGAAGGCGGCACCGGCGGCCAGCAACAGATAGCCGTTCACGGCGGGCGACAGCCCAGCCGCCTGCCCGATCATCGCGATCAGCACCAGCCCCGGCGCAAGATTCAACCGCCCGGGATGGGGCCGGAAGGGCGAGCTGTTCTCGGACGGGTCGAGCACGAGATTGGTCACCGGCACGGTGATCCGCGCCAGCGCCAGCCCCAGGAGACCGAGAAAAGCGAAACCGGCAAGATGAATCCAAGTCTGCGCCGCCGCGCTATCGCCCGTCACAAAGAAAGCCCGTGTCGTGGCGGTGCAGGCGATCAGCAGGCCCAGCCAGAACGCGAAGGTCAGCAACCGGTCGGTCCGCTTTGCCCATGACAGGCGAAGCAGATAGGCCAGCAGCGCGCCCATCCAGGCCAGATCGGCCAGCGCGCCCGCCATGCTCAGCCCGTCCCAGCCGAGGATCCCGACGATCCGCCCCGCCCCCCAGAGCGTGGCCAGCAGCCACAGTGGGCGGCCGCGCAGCGGCTCGGTATCGGTCCATTCCGGGGCTGCCGTCGTCAGGAACCCGATCAGCGCCGCGCCGAATGCGCCGATCAGCATCTCATGCGCATGCCACAGCGATGGCGGCACGCTGCGCGCCAGCGGCAGATCGAACCCCATCGCCAGCACCCAGAATAGCGGAAAAACCGCCGCGTAAAGGGCTGCGAGCGGAAAAAGCAGCCGGAACCCCTCATCGGCCAGCATCCCCAGAGTCGTCTGCGGCAGGGTCCGACCCGGCCCGGCGGTGGGTGCAAAACTCATGCGATCTGCCTTTCGTCCACGTCGTGAATGTGGCGGAACAGCGGATCACGCTCCAGCGCGGCGCTGACCCAGTCCTGCACCTGCGCCTCGCTGCGCGCGCCGGGGCGGCCCGGCAGCGGGCGATCGCCCAAGATTCCGGCGCCATAGGTGTCCAGCACCGCAACCCGGTGGGCGATCCGCGCCGCCTCATTCAAATCATGTGTGATGAATAGCCCTGACAGTCCCGCGCCCGCGCAGGTCGCGATCACCAGATCCTGCATCCGGCGGCGCAACGCCACGTCAAGCGCGGTGAAGGGTTCGTCGAAATAGATAAAGTCGGGGCGCACCGCCAGCGCACGCGCAATGGCAACGCGCTGGCGCATCCCGCCGGACAGTTCCACGGGGTATTTGGCCAGATCGGCTGGCTGAAGCTCAGCTTGCGCCGCGGCCTCTTTGATCCGTTCGGCGCGTTGGCTGCGCGGCAGATGGGCAAGGTGCAGACCAAAGGCGATGTTGTCTGCCGCCGTCGCCCAGGGCAGCAGCGACGGGTCCTGAAAGATCATCGCATGGCGGCTGTAGTGCCGATCGATATGGCCGGCTTTGGGCTCCAGCAATCCCGCAGCCACATGGGCCAGCGTCGATTTTCCGCAACCCGACGGGCCGACCAGCGCCACGATCTCTTGCGCGCCGACGCTAAGGTCGATCCCTCGCAACACCGACCGGCCCAGATAGGCATGCTCGACGCCGCTCAGTGACAATGCGCTCATCGCTTGACCCCCCAGGGTTGCGCGGCGCGGCGCCAGCGCTCGATCTCGCCCTTGACGGGATGCACCAGCGTATATTCCACCGCGATCAGCAGGCTCACGGCGATCAGCACCCAGGCCAGCGCGGTCGCGATATCGAGATTGATGCGCGCATTGGCCAGCGCGCCGCCGATGCCGCCCGCGTTGGCCAAAAGCTCGGCCATCACAGCCACCTTGAAGGCCGTACCAAGGGCCAGCATCAGTGCCGGAAACAGCGTTGTCGTGGTTTGCCGCAACCCCACAGTCAAGAAGCGCTGCATCGGTCCGGCGCCAAACGCTTCTGCCATACGGTCGAGGCTACGGTCGCGTGTGGCGATACCTTGCGCTGCGCCCAGAAACACCACCGGAAGGGCCGAAACAACGATAACCGTGCGCACCGTGGCATCCGACCCGCCAAACCAGATCATCGCCAGTACGATCCACGCAATCGGTGGCACCCCCATCAGCACCGTGATCAGAGGCTGTGTCAGGCGCAGCGTCGCGGGCGAATATCCCGCGACCAATCCCAGCGCCACGCCGACGCCGCTGACCATGACAAACCCCGTCACCGCGCGTTGCAGTGTCAGCCCCGCCACGGCCCACGCCGACGGATCGTTCGCCAACTGCCAAACCGCTACCACCGTTGCCTGCGGCGAGGTCAGGATAAACGGGCCATATGCCTCGTGCCCCGCCTGCCAGACGGCGGCCAGCAGAAACAGCGCCGCCAGCCCGGCCCAGCCGGCCCAGAGAAACTCCAGCACCCGCGCGGCCCGCATCGCCAGGCGGGTCGTGATCGGCGGTTTGAGGCTGGCGGTCATGGCTGGCACCTTCGGCTCGGTTCAGAGATAGAAATCGTCGTCGGGCAGGTGGCCATTGATGGCGGCCATGTCGGCACCGGTCATCGTGCGCAGCATCCGTTCGATATCCGCACGGGCCTCTGTGGCGGGGCGCGCGACTAGGTTGGAATGCGGTATCGACGCCGCCAGCAGCGGTGCAGGCATTCCCAGAACCTCGGTCGCATGGCTGGCAGCCGTGGCAGGATCGGCCAGAACCTCATCCGTTGCAGTCTCGATCGCAGCCAAGAGCGCCGGAACAGTGTCGCCATGCGCGCTCAGGAAATCGCCGGTGATCGCCAGCCCGGCTTGCGGCAGGACGGGCACCGCCCCCGTCATTTCGCCCCAGGCGGCCTGAAGGTCGATGGCACGGCGGATATCCTTGCCCGCCTGCCGCCCCGCGATCACGGCGGCGGTGGTCGAGGGCTCGGCGGTCAGCGCCGCCTCGACCCGGCCCGCCAACAGCAGTTGCATCGCCTCAATGGGCGAGCCGGCATAGGTGATCTGCAAATCGGTTTCGGGGCTCAGCCCATGATGGACCAGAAGCTGGCCGAACAGGATTTCAGGCGTGTCGCCGCGAAACGGCACGGCGACGCTGCGCCCCTTGAGATCCGCAATGCCCTCGATGCTGTCATCGCCTGTGGCGACATAAAGCAGCCCGTCGGTCATCACATTGGCCAGCCGGATCGCGAAGCCGCGATTGTAAAGGTTGGCGGCGGCCTGCACCGGCACGATGGACAGCTGGATACTGCCCGAGGTGAGACCGGCGCGCAATTCATCAGGCGCGCGCCACGCGGCCATGCTGGCCGCATCGGCAATATCCGCGAAAAGATCGGTCGCCACCGCATGCGCCAGCGTCACTGATGGCCCGGCAGGCGGGCCGTAAAGGGCAAGGGTTACGATGCGGGGTTGCGCGCGCAGCAGACCCGGCATTGCCAGCGCCGACGCAGAAGCAACCGCCCCGAGAAGGATGGTGCGGCGGCTGGGCGGGTAGATGGTCGTCATGGTGAGCTCCTTTCGGGAGAGGGCATATGCGCTGCTGATCTCGGTTCGGGATTACCTGAAAATGCCTCTCGCAGCGCCGATCCGGCCAGGATGGGCAATGCCGTGGGGATGGCGTAGAGTTCCAGTACGTCCGCGAGTCCGAGTACGCCAAGAGGTGCAAACCCCAGATCGGGACCAAATACCGCATGAAGCACCGCCATTCCGAGCACCGCCAGCGGCCAGACGGCGAGCCGCAAGCCAGTCCGCGGCAGTAATGCAGCGATGACGACGAACGCCAAAGCGGCCGGCCACCAGGCAATCGCCTGCACCGCGAGACCGCTTGCCGCGATCAGCGCCGAAAAGCGCAGATCGAACGGCCAGAGCCCGCCGAGAAACGTGGCCAAACCGATAGACGCCGCCACCAAAGCGATCAGGACCAGCAGATGGAGCATAAGGCGCATGGCCTTGCTCAACCCTTTGGTTTCCATGACAGTGTGGCGGCCCATATCAAGACGCCCTTTCCTACTTCAGCAACTCGGCAATGGCCGGAACCGGTGTCTCGTCATCCAGAACCACAAGTTGCAGCCTTACCGCATCGCTTCGCGCGGCCAGCCAGTGCATCTCGCCCGGCGGCAGAATAAGAAAACTGCCGGCGGGATAGACCTGCTCCGCCGCCGGATCGACTGTATCGCCATCGCCCCAGGACATATCGCCCGAAAGGACCGTCAGCAGACGCAGGCCGCTTTCGGTGGCATGGGGCGGGACAACCTGGCCCGCCGCCACGTCCAGCAGAACCACTGCGGGACTGCCTGCCGAGGAGAGCGCAAGTGGCGTGAGCGTTGCCGCGTCATAGACGGTCTTGCCCGGCAATGCCGCCGGATCGATCGATACCGTGTCGGCCTGCACGGGAAAGGCGGCAGCCGTTGCGAGCACAGTCAATAGCGTGGTCTTCATGAGTGTTTCCTTACGTCAGAAGGATTGGATGTCACCGAACCGGGTCGGCTGAGAATGAAGGTTGCAGCGGCAGCGATGACCGCCACTTGAAACAGTTTCGCGGCATCGGGCATGGTGGACGACAGTCCGAACGCCAGCGCCGCGGCCATCATCGCCACCGAGAGTGTCTTGTAGCGCGGGGCGATGGCGCCCGATGCCCGCCAGTCAGCGATGACCGACCCAAAAAGACGGCTCTGCTCCAGCCTTGCCTGGAGCGCCGGGACGCTTTTGCCAAATGCGAAAGCGGCAAGAATCACGAAAGGCGTGGTCGGCAGAAGCGGCAGGATGACACCGGCCACCCCGAGCATCAGAGTGGCACCACCGGTCAGGAACCAGAAGACCCGAAGCGGGCTATTTTGGATGTCTGAGTGCATCAGGATTCGTCCTACTGGTGTTTTCTACCTCCTACAGCGAATAAGCTTGGGAGACAAGAAAGTCCTATCAAAACACTCAGGATTGATTGCGCGAGCGGTACACACCCGTGACGTTACGCGGGCGGGGCAAAGATCACCGCCGAAAACACCCCTGCGCCTGTCTGGCCAGTGGCTAGCGGAGTAATCTCTGCCAGGAACATAAGAAAACACCTGAAAGTGCCGCTCATTCATGATGCTGGCGGTTGTCTCACAAGGTCGCCGCATGCGGCAGCAGCCAAGTTCCGCCTTGGGGCGGTTCGCAGTTGACGCGCAGATTGCAGCGATAGGCATGCGACAATATGGCGTCGGTCAGGACCTCGGCGGGGGTTCCGGTGGCGGCGATTTCGCCGCAATGCACCATGGTGACCGCATCGGCGAACATCGCCGTCAGGTTCAGATCATGCATCACCGCGACCACCCCGCCGCCGCGCGCCGCATAGTCGCGCATCACTTCCATCACCATAAGCTGATGGCCGATATCAAGGCTCGATACCGGCTCGTCCAGCAGCAACCAGCGGGGGGTTCCGTGGGCCATCGGCTCCCACACCTGGGTCAGCACGCGGGCCAGTTGGACGCGCTGCTGCTCACCGCCCGAAAGTTCCTGATAGAACCGCCCGCCATAGCCCGCGAGGCCCACCGCCTCCAGCGCGCGCATCGGCAGGCGGTCGCGTCCGGCCGAAACGCCCGCGGTCAGGCCGAGGCGGATCACCTCGATTACGGTGAAGGGAAAGGCCAGCGTCACCGCCTGCGGCAACACGGCGCGCATGCCCGCCAGTTCCCAGCCCTTCAGCTGGCCGGTGTCCCGTCCGTTGATCGCGACCCGGCCCGAACACGCCACCTCGCCGCAGAGCGCGCGCAAAAGCGTGCTTTTTCCCGACCCGTTGGGGCCGACGATGGCGGTCACGTGACCGGCTGCCGCGCTGAAATCGACACCATGCAGGATGGTGCGACGGCCCAGTTCCACGCGGATGTTCTGCCCGAGGAAGCTCACAGGTCCACCACCATGCGGCGGCGCAGCAGGATCCACAGGAAAACAGGTGCGCCAAGAATCGCGGTCACAATGCCGATGGGCAGTTCGGCGGGGGCGATGATGGTGCGGCTGATCATGTCGGCGCCAAGCAGCAGGCTGGCACCCAGCAGTGCCGCATTGGGCAGCAGCGCCCGATGATCCGGCCCCGACACCAGCCGCAAAAGATGCGGCACCACGATGCCGACAAAGCCGATGCCGCCCGACACCGCGACCGCCGCACCGGTGGCCCCGGCGACGGCCAGCACCGCCAGGTTCTTGACCCGCTGCACCGGGATGCCCAGATGGCCCGCCGCCGCCTCGCCCAAGGCCAGCGCGTTCAGCCCGCGCGCCAGGAACGGCGCACCCAGCATCGCGGCAAGGATGATCGGCGCGGCGGCCAGCAGCTTGCCCCATGTCGCCCCGGCGAGGGAGCCCAAGCCCCAGAACGTCAGGTCGCGCAATTGCTGATCGTCGGCGGCATAGACGAGCAGCCCCGACACCGCCCCCGCCAGCGCGCCGAGCGCGATGCCCGCCAGCAGCATCGTTGCGACCGAGGTGCGCCCGCCGCGCGTCGAGACCCGGTACAGCACCAGCGTTGTGATCCAGCCCCCGGCGAAAGCCGCCAGCGGCACCAGATGTGCCCCGACCAGCGCCATCAGCCCAGCAGGCAGCGCCGCGCCCAGAACAATGGCGCAAATCGCGCCAAGGCCGGCCCCGGCGCTGACGCCGACCAGCCCCGGATCGGCCAGCGGATTGCGGAACAGCCCCTGCATCACCGCGCCGGAGGTCGCCAGCGCGGCCCCCACCAGCGCGCCCATCAGCGTCCGGGGCGCGCGGATGTTCCACAGGATCGTCTCATCCACGCGCGAGAGGGCGCGGCCCTGCGCCAGATCGCCCAAAGCCGCCCAGAGCGATGTGCCCGCCGCGCCCGTGGCAAGGCTGGCCGTCATGGTCGCCAGCAGCAGCAGCCCCAGCCAGAGCGTCAGCCGCCGCGCCGCCGCCGCCCGGTCGGGCGGGTCCGCTACGGCGATCTCGTCATAAGCTGCCAGCGTCATGTGCCTGCTCTCCGTAAAGTGCATCCGTCAGATCCTGCACCGCCTCAGCCGTGCGCGGACCGAACCCCAGCAGGTATTGCCCGCCCATGCGGATCACCGCGCGGGCCTCGCCCGCCGGGGTCGCCGCGATGGCGGGCATTGCGAACAGGGCGGCATCGTCCACCATTACCACGCCACCGCGCGTCATCATCAGGATCACATCCGGCGCCGCCTGCACAATGGCCTCGTCGCTGACCGGCTTGTAGCCTTCGAACCCGTCAAGCGCGTTGATGGCACCGGCCATCCCGATCACGGTTGCCGCTTCGGTGTTGCGCCCGGCGGCCAATATGCGCCCGCCTTCAACGCTGAGGACGAACAGCACGCGTTTGCGATCCCCGTCCGCGATGGCGTCGGCGCGGACGGTCGCGCGTTCAAGCTGTGCCGCCACGTCATCAGCCAGAACCTCTGCCCGCGCCTCGACATCCAGCGCGGTACCCACCGCGCGGATTTTCGCAAGGATGCCCGCAGCCGTTGGTTCATCCGGGATCAGCACCAGCCGTACGCCTGCTTTCTTCAGTACGTCCAGTGCCTCGGGTGGGCCGGCATCGGCCTCGGCCAGCACCAGATCGGGGTTCATCGACAGGACCCCTTCGGGCGACAGCCCGCGCACATAACCCACATCGGGCAGTGCCAGCGCGGCCTCGGGATAGCTCGACGTGGTGTCGCGCGCGATCAGACGATGCTGCTGGTCCAGTTCATAGACGATTTCGGTGATCGAGCCACCGATCGAGACGATATCCGCATGCGGATTCGCGGGGGTCTCGGTGTTTTCGGCGCTGACAGACCCGGCCATGACACCCCCAAACGCCACCACCCAAAGCGCCGTGAGTGCGGCGATCCCCGATCCGCGATTGCAGCGTTTCGTCATCACGCCACCTCTTCGTTCGCGAGGTCGGGCAGAGCGTCCACGATCGATTTCCATTCCGCCCGACTGTCCGGCAAAGCGCGCCCCGCGGGCACCGGAAATATCTGGAAGATCAGACCACCCTGGGCGTCGAACGCCTCGACCGAAATAGCAGCGCCGCGCTTGGTGGGTTTGTCCACCGCATACACCTCGGCCACATGATCGAGACGCAGATGCATGTCGAACCCCGGATCAAGCACGTTCTGCCACGGCCCCATCGGTTTCAGGTTCCTGAGCGCGCCGGAATGGATCTGGATGCAGCCGCGATTGCCAACGAAAATCATGATGGGGATTTCGGCCGCGTGCACGGCGTGCAGCATCCGGTCCACTGCTTCGGTGGCGAGCTGGCGCACGAAGGGCGCACCGACGATCCGGTACGCGCCCAGCCGATTCATCTTGAGCCGCTTCGCCATGGCGAAAAACTGATGCGTATCGGTCATTTTCGACCATCCGTCACGCAGCGCATCGGCCTTTTCGGGGTTGGATCTTGCCGGTTCCGTCGCGGCACGCGGCGCAACCTCCTGCGTGTCGGACTGATCGTCATGGCGCAGGGTCGCGACAGCCTGCGCGTAGGCCTCCAGATCCGACGTATCGCGCAGGAATATCTTGTGCACGGCATCGCCGGCGGCATCGAAGACCTGAAGACTGCGCCGCAAACCGCCCTCGATCTCTTTTTCGACGGCAAAAGCGGTCATCCAGAATTTCGGAAAAATCCGCAGGTCGATCGGCTCGTTCAGGATCATCGCGGCATGAGAGCCGGGGTGATAATTGTCGTAACGGCCCACGACTTCGCTGACACATGATTCGTTGCGCGTCAGGGCCATTACTTCGCCCAAGGCGCAGGCTGCGGCCATGATTCCGTCAGGATGCGCATTGATCCGCGTGGCGCCCTGCCCGACATGGGCCGCGATCAACTGCGCCTCCGAGATGCCCAGCTTATCGGCCAGGTCGCGCTCGCGCATCTTCGGGTTGTCGGTCCTTGCCGCGCGAATGTCAGCAGGTGAGGGAAAATTATCCAGTGCCATGCAAGTCACCTTTTTGTTCAAGTTTGGGGGTGTCTGGCTGGGACAGCATGCGCGCCCGTAGCTGGATGGAGCGCGACGTGCACGCGATCCGTAGTTCTTGACACTTTTAGTCGGATAAAATATCGACCGCAAGCAAGAAGGTGTGCCGTGTGTGATGCACCTTTCTGAGATAGCCAGCCGCGTGCCAGCCAGAAAATTGCAAACATCATGTCGGCCGGGAGCGGTTCGGCGTTGTGCGTGTGCTGGGCTAGCTGGTCTGCGCTCTTCGCATTAATGCTGTATTTAGACCCAAGGGCCGGGACGACACGGGAAGGTCGGGTCATGAAGCCAATCCAAACATTCCTTTTTGCGGTGACGCTGGCCGGACCCGGCAGCCTCGCCTTCGCGCAGGACGCGGCGGACCGGGCGGCGAAACCCGGCTTGCAGATCGAGTTGAACGACGCTGCCGATGTGGACGGCACCTGCCGTATCAGCTTTCTGGTGGAAAACGGGCTGGGCGCGGACCTGTCCGGCGCAGTGTTTGAAACCGTACTGTTCGATGCCGAAGGTGCGGTTGAACGGCTGACGCTGTTTGATATGCGCGACCTGCCCACCGGGCGCCCACGGGTGCGCCAGTTCCAGATCGACGGCGTCCCATGCGCGGGCATCGGGCGCATCCTCATCAACGGCGCGCAGACCTGCACCGGAGAGGGCGTGGCCGAGGGCGTCTGCATGGACACCCTCACCCTGACCTCGCGCACCGACATCGAGCTTCTGGGATGAGCGACATGATGGAACAACTGCGTAGCTCGCTGGGCAATATCCTCGATCTCGGGGGCCCGGTCGTCGCGATTCTCGCGCTGGTCTCGGTGCTGACACTGGCGCTGATCTTCTACAAGCTGTGGCAGTTCCATGCGGCGGGTGTCGGGCGCCATCGCGCCCTTTCGGCTGCAATCAGCGCCTGGGACGAGGGCGCAAGGCCTCAGGCCGCGCGGCATCTGGCCGAAAGTACCAGCTATCTCGCCCCGGTGATCGAGCAAGCCATCGGCCAGGCCGATTCCGGCAATGCGCTGGTGTCGCAACGGCTGGATGCCGAGGCCGAGGCGCGGTTCGCGCGGCTCGAATCGGGGTTCAAGGTTCTGGACGTGGTCGCGCAACTGGCGCCGCTTCTGGGGCTGTTCGGCACAGTTCTGGGCATGATCGAGGCGTTCCGCACGCTTCAGGATGCAGGTAGCGCGGTGGACCCGTCGCTGCTGGCCGGAGGCATCTGGGTGGCGCTGCTGACCACTGCCGCCGGGCTGGTGGTGGCCATGCCGGCGGCGCTGGTGCTGTCCTGGTTCGAGGGGCGCATGCACCGCGAACGGGTCTTTGCCGAACGTGGCTTGCGCACCATCCTGGCCCCCACGACAGCGAAGCAGGACACACAGGTTCATGCCGCTTGAGATCCGCAAACCCCGGCGCAGGCCGTTGTCGATGACGTCGCTGATCGACGTGATCTTTCTGCTTTTACTATTCTTCATGCTGACCTCGACCTTCTCGCGGTTCGGCGAGGTGGAACTGTCCGGTGCCGCACGCGGCGGTGCCAGCGCCGAGACACCGCCGCTGTTCCTGTCGGTTGACGCATCGGCACTGCGCCTGAATGGCGAGGCGGTGTTGCTGGATGAGCTAGAGGCGGCGCTGATCGGGCGCAATGAGCGCCGCCTGCTGGTCAGCCTGTTGGGCGACGTGCTGTCGCAGCGGCTGGTCGATGTGCTGGCGGTGCTGCGCGGCGTCGATAACTTGGAGGTGACGGTGCTGCAATGAGCCGCCTTGCCCGCCCCAAACCCGCCAGCACGCGTGAGCCGACCATCGCGTTGATCAACGTCGTGTTCCTGATGCTGATCTTTTTCATGATCGCGGGCACGCTGGCGGCCCCGATGGATGGCGATCTGACCCTGGTGCAGACCGAGACGCTGGAAGGCGGTGCGCCGCCCGATACGTTGGTGGTGCACGCAGACGGGCGCCTCAGCTGGCGCGGTGACCCGGTCGAATCTGCGACGGCCTTCATGGCCGGGCAGCCCGAGGGCGGACAGGACCAGACCCTGCGCATCGTGCCCGATCGGGCCTTGCCCGCCGAGCTTCTGGTGCGACTGTCCAGTGAATTGCGCGCAGGCGGCGCGGCGCGGGTGATGGTCGTGACCGAACGGGCGCTGCCATGATCCCACGCTCCCGCTATATCGCTGTGGCCTCTCTGGCTTTGGCCGGGGCGCTGCATGCCGCCATCGCAGTCCTGCCAACCTCAGAGCCGGAGCGGATCGCGATAGAGGGCGGCGGCGGAGCGGCCAGCATCTCGACGCTGGGCGACAGCTTCGCCGACATGGCCGAGGGCGCATCGGTACCCGAACCCGAAGAGACGACAATGGCCGAACCCGTAAAGACGCCTGCGCCGCCGCCCGAAACAACAGTTTCCGAGACGCCAGTGCCGACACCGGCGGTCCCGCCCAGAGCGGTCGACGCGACGGTCCCGCAATCCCAAAAGGCGTCCCGGCCCGAAACACCAACACAGGCGCCCACGGCCAAGCCCGCCACATCGACAGTGCCAGAGGCCAGCACAATGGCCGCCCTGACCCCGCTGCAGGAAAGCGTCGCCCCCGCGCCGGATAGCGCGCAACCGGTCGAGCAGGCCCTTGCTCCGTCGCCGGATTCCGTTGACCGCGTGGTAGCTGAAACCGGGACGCCCGCGCCGGAGCGCTCCCTCAGGCCGCAGGTCCGCCCGGACCGACCAAAGCCGAAGCGGGCAACCACATCCACGCCAAAGCAATCGGGCAACGCCAACCGAGACGCGCGCGCGGGTGATGCAAGCGGGCGGGAAAACGCGCAGCAACAGCGCGCCGGATCTTCGCAGAGCGCCGCCACGCAAGCCGGGAACGCCGCGGCAGCAAACTATCCGGGTCAGGTCATGCGCCGTATCCAGCGCACAAGACGCGAGCGTGTCAACGCGCGCGGCTCGGCGCAGGTCAGTTTCACCATTGCCGCGAATGGCGCGTTGGCGGCTGTCGGCATCGCACGCAGTTCCGGCTCGGCCCGTCTGGACCAGGTGGCGCTGCAACAGATCCGCCGGGCCGCCCCTTTTCCGCCACCCCCGGCAGGCGCACGGCGCAGTTTCACCCTGAGGATTGATGGGAAATGATAGCAAACTTGGCTTCAGGCGCGGTAGCGCCTGTTCGGAAAATACAAATTGACATTATCCGAGTATTTTTATCAACTATTGCCATGTGGCATGCTCGAAAGCTGGAAATCCCCTGCGCAACCTTGGCTTTCGAGCCAGAGGAGGTCACCGCGTCCAACCTGTGCGAGCCGGCGCGCCCAATTGCACAACACGCTGTTGAGATAATCGAAGAAGCGTTTCGCTGTGAATGCATGCCCGGCATGGCATTGGAAACGGTCCTTGATCATGTGAGGAGCAGAAGATGAAATGCCCGATCTGCGGTGCCGGCAACAAGCCGGACAAGCACGATGACTGCCCGCGTCAGGACGGTTGTCCGCTCTATGATGTGCGCGCATTGGTCGAAAAAAGCGGTCTGGCAAAGCTTGTGTTGGATGGGCAGACCTACACGTTACGAATCACGCGTGCGGGAAAACTGATCCTGACGAAATGACTGATCAAACACCGTTGCCTTTTATGCCATGACATGACCGCTTGCCGCTTGGACTTTGCGGCAGCAGGCCAAGCCGTCGTAGCGTATTCATTTTATTGTTGAGTGTTTTTGTCGGTGGTTATTGACATAGGTCAAAGTCACCGCCAAAAAGGCCGCTAACTTCGCATCAGAACAAGCCAGCGCTGCGGTTCCCGCTTCTCGCCAGTTCCCCCACCTCAAAATATGAAACCAGGCCGGTTTCGGCAGTGTATCCGCATTTCATTGGTGCATTGCGAATTGGGTGACCGGAAGGCCGCAGAAACGCTGTGGGTCTACGGGCAGCCCATCCGGCAGAACGCCAAAAATGAAGCGACATGACCTACCGACCAAACATGATCCGACCCATCGCAGCCGCGCTGCTTGCCAGCGGTACGGTTTTCTCCGGCGCGACCGCCACAGCCCAATCCGCGCAGCCCGGAGCCGGCGTGGTCTATGACTTGGGCACGATTGTGCTGGACGCCGAAAGCAAGGCCGACCGCCTGCGCGACCAAATGGCGCAAAGCGCGGGCGCCGCGGGTGTTGTCGGACGCGAGGACTATGGTCAGATCCCCAATCCGACCGTCGCGGATGCCGTGGCCACCCAACCGGGGGTCGTTGTGCAGGAGTTCTTCGGCGGCAACGATCAGCCACGCATCCAGATCCGTGGCTCGGGCCTGCAACAAAGTCCGACCGAACGCGGCCTGCTCGTGTTGAAGAACGGCATGCCCGTCAACCGCGCCGACGGATCCTACATTGTGGGTCTCGCCGCGCCGGGCAATGCCGAAGCGATCGAGGTTTGGCGCGGCGCAGCTGCCAACCGGCTGGGCGCGACGGTGCTGGGCGGGGCAGTCAACTTCATCTCGCCCACCGCGTCGAGCGATCCGGGCACCCGCCTGCGCTTTTCAACCGGCAGTTTTGGTCGCGTCGGTGCATCGGGGCAAACCTCGGTAAGTGGCGAAAAAGCCAGTGCGCTGTTCCAGTTCGAGTTGAACCGCAAGGACGGGTTTCGCGACCTCAACAACTCGTCACGGCGCGATTCGGTCGGTGTGAACGTTGAAATTCCGCACGGCGACACGGCTGCGACGCAACTGTTCCTGTCCTATACCGATCTGCAATTCGATGTGTCCGGCCCCCTGACCAAGGCCGGGCTGGCGCGCGATCCAAGTGCCGTTCATCCCGGCCCGACCTTCATGGGGCCCGGCATGATCGCAGATCCCGGCCCGAACGTGCCACGCGACCGGCCTCGCCGCGAAGCAACGCAGTTTCTCGCCGGGGCGCGTACCTCTTTCGATCTTGACGATCACCGGTTCGACCTCGGCATAAGCGCCGCGCAGACCGATGACAGCTTTCGTTTTCCCATCTCGGCCGGTGAACGTGTGACCGACGGCTGGGATACCAACCTGACCGCCCGCTACGCGTTTCGGCCAGGATCGGTCAATGAACAGCCGTTGATCGAGGCAACACTCAACTACGCATTCGGAAAGGCGGACCGCGACTATTATCACAATGTCAGCGGCAGTCGCGGGCCGCAGTTCGGTGCCAACGAACTCGAGTCGACAACAGTCTCGGCCTATCTGGGCGCGAACCTGCCCCTTGGTGGTTCGGTCGTCCTGTCGCCATCTCTGTCCTATACGCATGCAACGCGCCGGAACGATGATCTCTGGGCCGCTGCAACTCGACCGACGGTCGGCTTCAACCCGGCGAACCAGACGGTTCAACTGCCCAATGGAAGCGTTCCGACAGTTTCCAACAGCTATGATCTGGATTATTCCGGCTGGAGTCCGCGCCTCGCCCTCAGTTGGAAGCCGCGCGAGAACCAGACCGCGTGGATTGCCCTGTCGCACGGTTTCGAGCCGCCCACGCATGACGACCTGCTGGCCACGTCCGGCGGCACGCCGTTCTCCGGGCCGGGACGGCCCAACCCTGGGGTGCCATCTTCCGGCGCAGCGGCATTTTCCACGGCTGCTCTTGCCGCACAGGAAGCAAACACCCTGGAAATCGGCTGGCGCGGGCGCGCACCGTCTGGCCTTGCCTGGGACGTGACGGCTTATCATTCGCGGGTGAAGAACGAGATCCTGTCACTGCGTGATGCCGCCGCATCGCCGCGCGGATCGATCAACGCCGACAAGACGACCCATACCGGGATCGAGGCCGGCATCAGCGGATATCTGACAGACACGCTCAGCGCCCGCCTGGCCTGGACCTGGCAGGACTTCCGGTTCGACAATGATCCGGTCCGCGGCGACAACCGGCTGGCGGGCGCACCCCGCAACCTGATCAATCTCGCCTTCGCCTGGGAGGCGACATCGGATCTGACCGCCTTTGGCGGTGTGCGGTGGGTGCCGGGGAAAACCCCGGTCGACAATATGAACTCGCTTTATGCTGATCCCTATGTCGTGGTCGATTTGCAGGCGGAATATCGCCTCAGCGAAACGGCGGTCCTGCAAGGTGGAATAACCAATCTGTTCGACGAGACATATGCTGCGTCGACATTGGTGGTTGATCAGGCCCGGCCGGATCAGGCGGCGTTCATACCAGGCGAAGGGCGGGCATTTTATTTGGGTGCGGCGCTGCAATTCTGATTGGAATCTCAGCATGCGTTCTGGTCGGCAACTCAGCAATACGAACATCTCGTAGCCGTCCTTCGCGAGACTACGCCGCAGAAGGGCTGTGAGCAAATTCTGCCCATGCAGATAAATACGACGCAATTGGCGCCGTTCCTTCTGACCCTGTCGTTGGGCGACAAGGTCGGCGAAGAGCAAGAGGAGGGAAAGCCCGGGTTGCCGGGCTTTGAAGGGAGAGAGAGGCTCTCCCGGTCCGGCTCCGAACAGGAGCACTCCGATGACACAGCGCAAATCCCAGAAGGGCGCGGGCACCACCGTTCCGGCAGGCAGCGCCGCCCCACAAGACCTCCAGATGATCCCGCTCAACAAGCTGGTTCTGAGTCCCAAAAACGTGCGCAAGACGCCTGCAAGCGAGGCTGAAGACGCCGAACTCTATGCCAGCATCAAGGAGACCGGACTCAAGCAGAACCTGCTCGTGCACAAGGTCGGCGCGAAGTTCCATGTCCATGCCGGCGGGCGCCGTCTTGCCGCGCTGAACAAGCTGGCGGACGACAAGGTGATCACCCAAAGCCATGCGGTTGCCTGCGCGATCGAGGAGCCGGACCAGGCCGAAGACACCTCGACCGCAGAGAACATGGTGCGCGTTGCCATGCATGCGGCCGACCAGTTCGAAGCCTTCGCCGCCCTGCGCAAGAAAGGCCGCACCGAAGACGAAATCGCGGCCCGGTTCGGGATCACCACCGATCTCGTGCGGCGGCGCCTGAAGCTCGCAAGCGTCTCGCCCGATCTGATGCAGATCTTTCGGGATGGCGACATGTCGCTCGACTGCGTAATGGCGTTTACGCTCACGGATGATCACGCCCGGCAGGTCGAGGTCTGGGAGGCCGTCAAGCAGCACTATGCGCCCTCGCCCCATTCGATCCGCAGCAAGCTTACGGAACAATCCTATTCCGGATCGTCCAAGCTCGCGAACTTCGTCGGCCTCGATGCCTACAAGGCCGCCGGTGGCTCCGTCATCGAAGACCTCTTCGCCGAGCGCGATGCGATGCATCTGGAGGATCCCGACCTGCTGGAACGTCTCGCCCAGGAGAAACTGGAGGGACTGGCAGCGGATGCGGCCAAGACCTGGAAATGGGCGGAGGCGCACCTTGAGACGGATTATGACAGCTTTCGCCCCTATGGCCGGGTCTATCCCGAACCGCTCGATCCCGATCCCAAGCTCGAAGCCGAGCTGGCCGATCTGCAAGCACGCCATGACGTCCTGGAAGCCGACTATGATGAGGAGACGTGGACGGAGGCGTTGCAGGCGGAAGAGGAGCGGATCTGGGACCGCATCCATGAAATCGAGGCGATCCAGGAGGCAAACGTCGCCTATACAGAGCAGCAATACGCCATCGCCGGATGTGTCGTGACCATCAACTACGATGGCGAGCCGCGGCTTGAGACCGGGCTGGTACGGCCCGAAGACATTCCGGAGCCGGTCGCAACCAATGACAATCAGGATGACGACGATGTTGATCCCACCGATGATGCGGTTGCCCGAAGAGGATCAACTTGAGACCGCCATCACCGCCATGGTCGAGGCCAGCCACATGTTGCTCGCTGACACCCAGCTCGAAGAGGTCTGCAAGAGATGCTCTGGTCGCTCACCAACATCTTTCATCGCCGCCTTACCAGTCTGGAGCGCCAGCTCGACGAGAACGAATTCGACCAGCGCGCCCTGGTCCGCTGTCAGGACGGCTCGGAGGTCAAAAGCCTGGAACTGGAGCGCAAGATCGAGCGCGGTCAGAAGCTCATCGAGCATCGCGACGCCTATGAAGCGATGCGGGATGTGTCAGCCGCCCATTTCCACACAGAGACCGGATCGATCTGGATGCCGAGGACGGGCTCACGGGTCTCGCACAGGAACCTCACCGCGTCGGTGGTCGACAGCCGCAACTTCCTCTCCGCCGAGCGGCGCAAGAAGACCGAAATCCACTGTCCCGACGGCACCCGCATCGCCTTCGCCGGAGGCGACTATCAGGATTACGGCCTACGCCTCGCCCCAGGTCTCATGCGTGTAGAGCCAGATACCGATCAGGTCTTCCCTGGCACCGTGGGTGAGCCGGTATTTGGCCATCTGTCGCGGTGACAACCGCCGCCGCGCTTCCTGGCCGATCTCTTGCGGTGACAGGGCAGTGACCTTGCCTGCCCTCGCCTCGGCTATTCTGCTGGACAGCAACCGGTTCAAACTCGCCAGCGCCTCCGATTCGCTCAGCTCCGAGGCGTCGGCGGCATCCCCGAGGGTGCGTTCCAGCACATAGGCCTTGATGCTTTTTCCGCTGAGGGCGGCAATCGCCTTGAGTTGCTGATGTTCCTGCGTGCTGATGTCGATGGAAAGCCTGGGCATGGGAAAACTCCTTTGGCAGAAACATAAGACAACAAACCCGCAAAAACAACATTTGTTGCTATTGAGAACCTGAGATGCGCTATTCAGGAGCGATATCGGCTATCTTGTTCATGACAGCGGCAAGGGTTTCGATCTCGTTGATCACATCGACGCTGTCTCGCTGACCCGCCGTCAGCAGGAAAGCCCGTAGCGCATGGCTGGTGTCCTGGCGCGCGGCCAGTTCAGCGAGTTTTTGCCTGAATTCATCCATCTGCGCCCTGTTCATAAACCCTCCCTGTCAAAGCAATCATGTTCAGGATTTAATATCGTTATATATAGCGATATACGGGGGAATGTCTTGATGTATTACGGGGTGCGGCCCGCATGATGGGAGTTTGTATGATTCTGGCGCGGACCATGATCGTTTCCTTGAGCCTTCTTGGCTGTGTCGCCTGCGGTGCCACCAGGCCGCCGGTGTCGACTGGCCTGTCGGCGCTGATCGAGGCGGAAACCTCTGTTGTGGACCGCGAGATCGCTGATGCGGCACTCTACGACGGCGTGCTGGAGCCTTATGCGACCGGCACCACCACGCTGAAAAACCCCGCTCATGTGACCGACGCGCGGTTGATGACCGTAGTCCATTCCGCCTTCACCGGGCCGGTCGAGGATTTTGTCGGCAAAGTTGCGCTTGAGACCGGTTACCGCGTGATCGCCCAGGGCGAAAAGCCCGGCGCGCCGATCCTGATCACACTCGTCCAGCAGAACCTGCCCGCCATGGGCGCGCTGCGCGAAGCCTTCTTCCAGGGCAAAGGCCGCGCGCAATTGATCGTCGATCAACGGACCAGAACCATGACGATCGTTTACAGCAGACCCGAGCGCAGCCCGGTTCCGCATATCGAGGATACCGAAACATGATGCGCCGGCTCAAAACATCCGTGATCGTGCTCAGCGCGGTGGTGGTTCTCTCCGGATGCGAGGCTCTGACGCTGAAAGAGCCGGAAGCCGTCGAGCCGGACCCGATCTTCGTTGGCGGCCCGGACCAGTACCGATCAAACAGACCCCCTGCCGATTTTGCCGAATTCTCCCGGCGCACAAAGCGCGGCAATTACGAAACCTCGGTGGAGGACGAGCGCTATGATCTCTTGCGCGAGGCTGCTGTCTCCTACGCGGCGCAGGCCGGCTACCAGCACCGGGTCTGGGAGGTCATGCGCCAGCTCGAGCAGGACAGCCCGAAACTGTCGCGGACGTTTGATTTCAACCGCGTGGCCTATGCCGCCCCGCGAGAGACGGGCTATATTCTCCCGCCCGTTGTCAGCCGCGCCACGGCGGCCATCAACGTGGATGAGAGCGGCCAATCCGCGGTGGCCGCCGATGAATTCTACCGCCTCGAAATCCCGGGGCGCATCGTCACCATCTTGCCGACCTGGCGGGATTATCTGATCCTTCCGCTCGAAGAGGCGAGCGAACCGGACGATGATTTTCTGCCTCAAGACCGGGAGGAGAAGCAGGTCTTCAACCGCTTCGCCGCGGAAGGCTGGCAGGCCGGGGTCGAACAGGCCGACGAGGCGCTCGGGCTCAACTTCGCGCGGTTGAAGCGCGACTATCTGGGCATGGTCGAATACCGAAAGATGGTGCAGGCGGGACTGGTCCGAGAGCTTGTTCTGGAATCCTCCGAGAGGCGCTCTGCGGGCGAAGGCGACGAGCTCTTCATCGGCGAACGCCGGGTTCGTATCGTCAGCACCGCGCGGTTCGTGCGCGACCCCAAGCACTGGAAGCCGCTGCGGAGGCGCTATGCGGTGACGAAATGATCGATCCGGGCCGGATCGACCTCGCCCCGGACGACCCGAACGCTTCAGAGGTGACGATCCTCAGGGATGAACCCAACCGCTTCGACAGCGATCTGTCCGCATTCGATCATTTCCTCGTCGGCGCGGCCATGAAAGGCGCGTCTGACATCAACATCAGCGCCGATCTGCGTATTCGCGTTCAGCTGCATGGCGATCAGAAACTCGCGACGAAGCGGCGCCTGCTGATCACGGAGGTGCAGGCCATGCTGGCCCATCTGTGGTCCGCCAACGATGCGATGTCGCTTGTGAGCGCCGGGCGGCCATTGGACTTTTCCTATGAGAAGAAGATCGACCGCAAGCGCAGTCAACGCTTCCGGGTGGGCGATCAAGGATACGGACGGGATCCCCGCGACCGCCCTGACGACGCCGGACGGGCTGACGATCCTGGGCCGGATCATCGGCCCGCAGGGCGAAGACATTTCCGCGGCCTTGCTGGCGACCGTACCCGATCCAGACCTGAAGGTGCCAAATCCGATAAGCGCAGAACTTCAGGCCCCGGCCACGACGTCTTGGAAAGAGATGGCGCCGGTTCCAGAGTCCCAAGGCGTCCCGTCCGTTGCGGTCTCACCTGCTTTGCGCCAATCCCAAGGAGATCTGCAGGCCGGCGCTGCGAGCGGGACCACGCAGCTGCGGGACGCCGAAACTCCGCAGACGCCCCCTGGCGGCGGACCCACCACGGCCGCGCTCACCGCCATCGATCACCCCTCGGCCGATGTACAGGCGGGGCTCGATGTCCTCTTCAGCCAGGCCGGGAACGAGCGGGTCTGGTTCTCGGCCGGGACACCCAAGCCCGGCGCGCCCGTCATCTACATGCTTGCCGATCCGGACTGTCCGCAATGCCAGTGGACGATCGATCAGATGCAAGAGGCCATCGCCAGCGGCGCGATCGATCTGCGGATCATCTTCGCGCCGATCACCGGGGTCCGGGGCTTCAACACCTCCCTGTCGATCCTGCATTCGCAAGACATCCCGCAGAGCTTCATGGCGCATATGACGTCGAAGACCCGCGGGACACCTGCCGTCGTGCAGATGGATACGGCCCAAGCCGACGAGGCCGTGATCCAGGGCATCGTCGACAACATCAACTGGATGCGCGCCAACCGGATGCCGGGCGTGCCGTTCTTCCTCTATGAAACCGACCAGGGTGCGCAGTTCGCCTTCTCGGAACTGCCGCCGGACGCCCTCGCCGTCGCCCGGCCCGCAGGTCAGTGACGGGACGCGCCGATGCTGCCGGACAATGAACATCTGGGCGCCGCCGAATCGATCCTGCGCGCGGCCCGCACCTTCGAGATCTCCTACAAACTCATGGCGAGGGTCGCGCTCGGCCTCGCCGTCTCGACAACCGTGCTGGCGGCCTCGACCGCCTATCTTGCCGTCAACCGGCCCGAGCCACGCTATTTCGCCACCACGAGTGACGGCCAGTTGCTGCCCCTCGTGCCTCTCGACAAGCCGCACCAGTCCGCCGCCGAGGTGAGCAATTTCGCGGTCAAGGCGGTCACGACGTCGCTCACCTACGATTTCGCCAATTATCGCGCCGATTTTAACAACGCGCTGCAGTATTTCACCAAGCCCGCCGGGTGGAACCAGTTCGTCGAGGCCGTGCAGAAGAGCCAGATGCTCGAGCTGGTGCAAAGCCGCCGTCTCAACACGACCGCCGTTGCCAACAACGCGGTCATTGTGCGCGAGGGCATCAACGATCGCGGCATCTATGAATGGGTCGTGCAGATCCCGCTCCGCGTCACCTACCAGTCGGCCTCCGAGGTGACCGGGCAGAACTTCATGATCACCGTCAATATCGAGCGCCTGCAGACCTATGAATCCCCTTATGCGATGGCGATCTCGCGCTTCATCGCCGCCCCCGGAGGTGCCTGATGCCAGTATATGTCCGATCAATGATGCAACTACCGCGCCGGTCGATTGCCGTCCTTGGCGTTCTCCTGCTCGGCGTGGCGCTATCACCCGCCCAGGCGCAAGAAGTGTTGAGAGATGCGGAGGGCGAGGAAACCGTGCCGCCCGGCAACGAGGTCCAGACCCCCCTGCCCCGACCTGCGGCCCGGCCCACCGCGACGCTTCCGGGTCAGGGAGATGGGCCCACGGTGGTCACCATCGAGAACGGCGGTCCGGATTCCTCCACTCAGCAGAGACTGCCCACCGGGGCCGAGCCCCTGACCCAGAACGAGATCAACCAGCGCCAGCAGCCGGATGGGCCCCTGCCGCCCGTCGAGGCCGGTGATTTCCCGATCATCGGCGCACAGGAGTTGCTGCAAAGCCTCGACGATCTCGACCGGCCGCTGACGCCCGAGGAGATCACCGCCTATGGTGCTGCGCTCCAGAGCCAGTTCCCGATGACGCCGGAGATGATCCGCGACTATCGCCGCCGCGTCGATGAAAGTCAGAAGGCGGCCGCGACACCCCCCTCGGGCCAGTTTCCGAATGCCATCACGGACGCCAAGCGCCTGACACTCGATTCGGCCCAGGATCCGGAAATCCTGTTGACCGGTCCGGATACGGTAAGTGTCATGGCCTTCTACGACCGGACCGGCGCGGCCTGGCCGATCGCGTCCTACGTGATCGGCAAGCCAAAGAGCTTCCAGGTCTATGCGATGCAGGAAGGCTCGAACCAGCTGGCGGTCACGCCGCTCATCGCGCACGGGTTCTCCAACATCGTGGTCTCGCTCGTGGGCGAAAGCCGCCCGCTGGTCTTCGACGTGCGCACGAACTCTCTCAACACGCATTATCGCCGTGACTTCACGGTGCATGGCCTGGGGCCGAACGCCGCCGAGCAGCCGCTCCAGACCCGGCAGAGCGAACCGATCGCCCGCGCCGCGGACGACGTGATGATGGCCTTTGCCACCGGCGCCGACATTCCCGGCAACGCCGTGCGCCTTTCCACGGATAACGGCGCCGTCAAGGCCTGGCGCTACGGCGGGGCGATCTATCTGCAATCGGCTCATGCGATCATCTCGCCGCCCGCCTCCGGCATCCTGACCGGGCCCGGCCAGGTCAAAGCCTACCGGATCCGGCCGACAAACGTCGCCCTGATCTCCACGAACGGGCGCGTCTCCAAAGTGAGGATATCCGAATGAACGATCCGACAAACGCAAATGAAAACAATGATGAAGCGGGCGAGGGGTCTGCGGGAGATCCAACCGGGGCGGCCGAGGAGCCCCGCGCGGGGCGC
The DNA here is from genome assembly GCF_024355225.1 of Roseovarius sp. M141. Lineage (NCBI taxonomy): Bacteria > Pseudomonadati > Pseudomonadota > Alphaproteobacteria > Rhodobacterales > Roseobacteraceae > Roseovarius > Roseovarius sp. M141. The sequence continues at coordinate 16,607 of NZ_VCNH01000003.1, read as the reverse complement.
GTGATTCGCGAGCGCAAGCGCGGGCTGCTATCCTTCAGAAACATGGCCTTGCTGGCGATACTGGCCGTCGGCGGTGCTGTCGGCTACGAGGTCTGGAAGAACCCGGAGCTGATCGGCCCGAGCCGTGTCGCCGGAACGCCCAATGTCGACGATACGCCCGCCGGTGACCAGTTGCGCGACTCCGAGCGCTACCGGGACAATCTGCGCCGACAGAACGAGGACGGCGCCCGCGAGGCAGAGGAGTCCGACACCTCGTTCATCGCGACGCCGGACGAGCCTTTGCACCGGATCGATGAAAAGCCGCCCGCCACGGCACCGAACCCGAATCGCCCGCTACCCCCGGCAAACGATCCGGTCGAGACCGAGCCCCCCAGAACCGTTGTGATCGACCGTCAGCAACCGGGGCAGCAACAGGTGCGGCCAGTGGCCGGTCAGCCGCAACCACCGGACTATGCGCGCATCAACCAGCTCGCGCAGTTGATGGCGACGCAGCAGCAGGGGCTGCTTGGCGCATGGAGCGCCCAGCCGTCGGCCGTCACCGTCGTCGTCGAGGAAGACCTGGTCTCCGGCGAAGACGCTGCATCTGCGATAGCGAGTGATGGCATGAGACACCAGGCCGACCCCCCTGCCCTTTCCGAGCCGCTCGTTCGCGCCGGCGAGGTCGTTCTCGCCTCTACCATCATCACCAATGACAGCGACACGCCCGGCCCCGTCGTCGCTGAAATCCGCAAAGGGCCGCTCAAGGGCGCCCGGCTCCTCGGCGGGTTCGAAGCCAACCAGGGCAACACACATCTCATTGTCCGGTTCAACACCGCGGTTCTCGCGGACGGCACCCAGGTCCCCGTATCGGCCTATGCGGTCGATGCGCGGCAAAAGTCACTCGCGGTGCGGAGCGATCTGGATCGGCGTCTCTTCGCACGCTACGCGCCGCGGGTCGCGGCGGCGTTCGTGTCGGGCGTGGGCGACGCACTCTCCGATCCCGGCACATCGCTGATCGATCTCGGCGGCGTCACCGGCGTCACGCGCCGGGCGCCAACAATCGAGCAAGGCCTCTACAAGGGCCTCGCGGAGGTCGGCAACGATCTCGCGGGGGAGTTTGTCCAAAGCGCGCCCAGGGGTCCGCTGATTTCTTTGCGCTCACGCCAGATCATCGGCGTCCTGTTCACCGGCAACGTCCTGTTGCCGAACCGCTGATGACCGGAGGCCCCCCAATGCCCGAGACCAGATACAACATCTATCGCTCCACCGTGCATTGGCGCTACGCCATGGCGCGACCGCGCCTCGCGTCCTTCGACGCGCGCCTGGTGTTCTTCATTGTCCTTTTCGCCTTCCACATCCGCTGGTGGACCTTCGCCCTGCTGGTGTTCGCGATCGCCGGGTTCACCGCGGCGGGTTATTTCAAGTACGCGCTCGAGAATGTCCTGCGGCTTGCGCGCTCGAAGCTGGTCGGACCGTTCCGCCCGGCGGTGGCATATACGCGGCTCAGGCCGATGGTGGATTATGGGTCGGATGCTTTGAATGTGAGCGCTCGATCAACGTCAAAATCCTCGGTCTTGAATATATTCAAGACCTCAATCCGGCCGCGGTGGCGACCATAAAGAGCGTCTATATAGCATAGGAGCGCGATATCTATACAACATGTACCAAACCATGCTACCAAGTAGTCAGAACTGATTCCATAAGAGAATCGGAGGCAGTGGTAAGTATCATGAGCGGTACACTAGAACAATTTTTGAACGACCTCTCGCGCGGTCTCGATAAGACGATGGTGTCGGTCAACAAAGACCTGACGATTCGAAATCGGATCAAGCGCTCTTGGTCCATGCGGCAGTGCGCCCGCTTTCTCAATGTCAGCATACAGTACCTCACAAAGTTTGCCCGCGAGAATGATGATTTCCCCGCCGGCGAGTATGTTGGCAGAGAGCGGGTTTTCACTCTCGTGGATTTGATGCAGATCCGAGCGTTGTTGGCCGCATCTGCTAAGCGACCGTACGACTATCTTGCTTGGAGAAAGCCCGGTGAAACGCTCCCGGTGATTTCGTTTGCGAGCCAGAAAGGCGGCACGGCCAAATCGTTGACTGCCGCACATTTTGCGCAATACCTGAGCCTCAACTATGGGATGCGCGTGGGTGTCATGGACGCCGACCCTCAGAGTACTATCACACTTTATTTTGTCGGGGGCGAAGGCCTGCCTCAACTTCCCACGGAAGATACGGCGACACTGGTCGATTTTGCCGGGTTGTACATGAGCGAAGATGGTAGCCCTTACACCGAGCATGACGCGGATACCTTGGACAGCTTTTTCCTGAAGACATCTTGGCCCGGATTGCGAATCCTGCCTGCGCACGGAGAGACTTCTGAAGGTGAACTTCAGATCACTCGACTCATCCGCGATAATCCTCCCGATAAAGCTTTCTACAGATACCTTCGGGACTCCGTCGAGCGCTGGCGTGACCATCACCAGCCCAAGACGGTGCCCAACGAGCTTGTGTCCAATGGCTCGGTCGATACCGAAAAGCTCAACGACGCTCTCGTTGAGACACTCGATTGCCTGATCATCGACTACCAGCCGGCGCTCACTCTGTTTCAGCTGAACAACGTCGTTGCTTCGACCAACTTGGTTATTCCTCAGACAATGAAGGGATTTGACATTGCCACGCTGTCTACCTTCGTCACTGGGCTTCGCGGGATGATCAATCACATACTTGATCACGACCGCATCGAGATTGGTACTGGGGCCAATATGTTGCTGCCAACAATCGTGCAACGAACAAATGACCAGGACTTGAAACAAGTAGCTAATCTGTTGGAGCACTGTCCAACAGAAGTGCTGCCCGTTTTTTACCTCCGGTCGGATGCGATCGCGAACGCGTCAGACGTCTATCAGTCAGTTTATGAGTATGAGCCCGATACACGCGGCAAGAAGAAGGGTATCGAGCGCTTCATTACAAATGCTGACGCCGTCAACGATGCTATTGTATCCCGGATCTGGCCAGGTCGTGAGCGAGGCTATGCGGAGAGCTGGATCAATGAATTCTATGAGGAAGACGGGGAGGAAACCGCATGAAACTCAAGCGTTCCTTGCTACAAGACACGAACAAGCCACAGGATGACGGGTCAGCCAAAAGACCGGGAGCGCAGCCCGATCCGAAGCGTGACGCGACGGATCCGGTTCCAGCTAAGGATGCTAAGCCACGCGTTGGCGGCGCTGGAAGCGCGTGGAAGGCGGGCGCTGTTGAGCAAAACAAAGCGGCGCTGAATCGAGCCCGCGAAAAGATTGCGGAGGATATTCTCAACGGTCACCACGAACTGTCGCTAGACTGGAAGATGGTCACTGACAGGCTTGGATCGGACCGCCGCTCCGACTGGCAAAGCCAAGAAGCATTTCACTCTCTAAAAGATAGTATCGCAGCAAATGGACAAGACACTCCGATACAGGTCTGGCCCAGTGATCCGGATTGGAAGCCAGATCCGCTAGACCCAGAAAACGTTGATGGGGTGAAGTTCGAGCTTATCACAGGGCGAAGACGGCATGCCATCGCAGAACTGCTCAATATGCCCCTGCGCGCGGTCTTGGCGTCGCCGGAAAAACGTGGATCTGAGAATGAAGAATTTGAACTACTCTTCATGCGGTTCAGAGAGAACGAAGAGCGAGAAAACCTCGGCCCGTTCGAACGGCTCCTATCGATTGGAGAGATGTTCGAAAACCTCAAAGCCAGTAGTGCTTCGAGCAATGTCACCGCCGTTTCTTTTGCCAAGCGCATAGGCGTCCACGAGAGCATCGTGTCGCGAGGGAGATCGGTTTTTAGGGACCGTGAGCAGATCTTGAATAAATTCAAGAATGCGTATGATCTTAGCTTTCCCGAGCTTCAGAAGGCTGTTTCCAGCCTCGCTGAACCCAAGAAGGCAAAGGCTAAGGCGCCCGCAAAACCAAAGAAGGTGATTGTCACAAGATCAGTCGGATCGAGAAAGCTCTCGATGTCGTCACAAGGCGGGAAGCTGTCAGTCAGCGCTGCCGGACTGGATTTAGATAAGCAGGGTCTCGAGGGCCTTGGCGACGTAATCGCCGCTTATCTGCAAGAACATGGGTCGAAAAAATGAAGCGTTCGCCTGCAACGACATGGAAGGGCGTACGACCCCTATTGAGGCCAAGAGCAGAGAGGAACACCACGTGATCTAACGGCAAAAGAAAAGCCCCCAAACCATGCGGCCTGAGAGCTGATCTAATTTGTGTTGCAGCTTTTAGATAACTCTCCCGCGGATCGATGTCAACGAAACAACACCGATTTGGTGAACGGGAACCTTTTGCCTTCATTCAACTGATGGAGGTGGAACAACACCCATGAAACATAACGGATGGCGCAAGCCAACGCCGGGCCTTGTGGTCGCTGAAAAGCACGCACAAGCCGGTGAACAGCTTTCTATACCCAAATCACAGGCAACCAGTGCGGCAAAGCGGGTAGCAGCCGCGATCGGGCTGCGAGCGCAAGACTTGCTCTTACTCGATACATTCGCCGCGTTCACGCAACCACAGGACTGGGAGCAGGGCAGGCGGCCGATCGTATGGGCCTCAAACAACTTCCTGATGGAGCAAACAGGGTTCTCGCTATCCACGTTGAGACGCCACGTGCGCCGGCTGGCAGAACTGGGTCTTATCTGGATCAAGGACAGCCCCAACGGCAAGCGTTATGGTCGTAGGGACGAAGATGGTGTGATTGTGGAGGCCTATGGTTTCGATCTGGCGCCGCTCGCAGCACGTACAGAGGAGTTCGAGACGCTCTATGCGCAGCTGAAAGAGGAACGCGCGCTCTGCGCCTCGCTGAGGAATGTCGTGACGATTACCCGCCGTGTTATCCGGGCTAAGATCGACAGAGCCCTGGAAAGCGGCCTCAGAGGCCCGTGGAAGCAATTGGAGGACGAGTTCGCCGTGCTACTACAGGGGCTTCCCAAGCGCACGACAGCGGCCAACAGGCTTATGGACATCGTAGACTGGTTCAAAGCCTTCAAGGATCGCGTAGAGCAAGCTTTCGAAGCCGCTTTTGATTGTCCCGAAGAATCGGACGCAAAACCATCACCTCTGCAGGTGTTCTCGACGGACAATATTGTTCCAATCAATGTAAATATGACACCCACGGGTGTCTCAAATGACACCCATATACTAACTACAAATCAACATGATCCTGTAAATAGTAATCGCTTTGAAACAAAGCACGCGGCAGGCGTTGCGCCAGAAATGCCGAAGTCTGAGGGGGTTGATAGACTGGAAGGAGAGAATCTCGATATCGCCTGGAGCACGCACACCAACAAACGTACGTCAGAGGTCGATATTCCGATGCTGATGGCCACTTGTCCGCATTTTGCGGAGATGGCGCGCGCTGTTGGCGGCGGATATATCCGAAACTGGAACGAATTACACCGTGCGGCGGGTCAGATCAGGGGCATGGCCGGGATTTCCGAGGATGCGTGGAACCTTTCGCAAAAGGCGCTTGGACCAGTTGTGGCATCTGCTGCAATCGCTCTGATATTCGACAAACACACCACCGGAGAGGTCAAATCGCCTGGCGGCTATCTGCGCGGCATGGTCGAGAAGGCCAGAGCTGGGGATCTGCATCTGGATCGCAGTTTTTATGGCCGATTGAGCGGACAGACGGCGTAGGAGAGGATCATGAAGAGATATGGGCAAAAGTTGGTGACGCTTGATCAGGCGGCAGCTTGAAGTTGGCGGATCCCATCGCGGAACTCAATCCCCTGGATGATCTCGGGCATGCGGTTTTGACCGTCGAGCTTGCGCCACTTCTTCTGCGCCGACATCATCAGCTTGAAGGCCATGGCCAGACCGGTCTTGCGGCTGAGGCACCCCTTGGTTCGTTTGGTGCGATGCCGGACGGTGGCAAAGGTGCTTTCGATCGGGTTTGACGTCCGGATGTGTTTCCAGTGTTCCGCCGGATAATCGTAGAAGGTCAGTAACGCGTCCCTGTCTTTAACCAGCTTGGCCACCGCCTTATCCCATTTCACTCCGTAGTTTTCGACGAAGAAATCAAAGGCGAGGTTGGCCTTGGCTTTTGTCTCGGCCTGCCAGATATCGTGCAGATGGCCCTTGGCTTTTGCCTGCACGGATTTCGGCATCGCGTTCAGCACGTTCATGGTCTTGTGAACCCAGCACCGCTGTTCCCTCGTCGTGGCGAATGCCTCGCGCAGCGCCGTCCAGAACCCCAGGGCGCCGTCGCCGATGGCAAGCTTGGGATCCTGTTTCAGGCCGCGACGTCTGAGATCGAGCAGTAGCTCGCGCCAGCTTTGCGTGCTTTCGCGAAAGCCGTCGGTCATGGCCAGAAGTTCCTTGCGGCCATATTCGTCGGCCCCGACAACCACCAGAACGCATTGTTTTTCCTCGGCCATTCTCGGTTTGAAATAGACGCCATCCGCCCAGATGTAGAGAAAGCGGCGGTTGCCGAGATCGCGTTTCTGCCAAGCCTCGTAGTCTTTCCACCAGTCAGCCTTCAGCCGCGTGACAGTCTTGGCAGACAGGCCCTTGGCGTTCGGACCCAGCAACGCCTCCAGCGCCTCGGTGAAATCACCCGTGGACACGCCCTTGAGGTATAGCCACGGCAGCAGCTCTTCGACCGATTTCGCTTTGCGAAGATACCGCGGCAGGATGCTGGGCGTGAAGGTGATCTTGTCTTCGCCAGCGCCCCGATCCCGCACGCGCGGCACTTTCACGGGCACTGGCCCAATGCCGGTCATCACCTCGCGTTCGGGTAGGTGACCATGGCGCACCAGGCGTGCCCGCCCGTCCTCCAGCCTTTCTCCGGAAAAGGCGGCCATGAGCGTCGCCAGTTCGGCGTGGATCGCCTGTTCGATCAACTTGCGTGCGCCATCGCGGAGGACATCCGTGAACGCGTCGGTGCTAAATCCCGATGGATCGGGCAGTTGGGTAATGGTAGTCTCTGACATGTGGCATATCCTTTTCTCAGCAGAGAATCGACGGCGTCTGAACACCGCCATGATATGCCGCCCCTCAGGGCATCACCAACTTTCGCGCGTAACTCGATCATGAATCTTAAAATCGAAGCTGGCAAAATCGGAAATATCATCTTGAACCGATATCTGTTTGAGCCTATATTGCTGTCATGACGTGGTCCGTACTTGAACACCCGGACTTCGTTGGGGAACGCGACGGGTTGCCGGAAGAGGTGTGTGACAAGCTTGATGCGGTGATCTTGCTGCTTGAGCAGTACGGTCCTCAGTTAGGTCGGCCTCATGTCGATACACTGGCTGGCTCGGGACACGCGAATATGAAGGAAATACGCGTGAAAGGGCAGGGGGTCTGGCGGTTTGCCTTCGCATTCGACGAGGAGCGAAACGCTGTCGTCCTGGTCGGAGGGAATAAACAAGGCAAGAACCAGAAGCGGTTCTACAAAACGTTGATTGCGACCGCCGATAAGCGCTTCGATGAGTGGCTCGCGGCGGAGTAAGGAGAGAAACCATGGCAAAGTTGACCAAAGCATCCTTTGTGAACGCCGGTGACCGCATTCGGGGTCTTCCGGCGGCAAAACGGGCTCGGATCGAGGCTCTTGCAAAAGAGATGGCATCGGAACTGCATCTCTCCGAAATTCGCAAGGCGCTGTCCATCACCCAGAAGGACCTGGCGGAGCGCACAGGCTTGGCGCAGGGCGAGGTATCAAGGTTCGAGAACGCGGAGCTGACCGGCGCGAAACTTGGGACGCTGGAGCGCTATGTCGAAGGCATGGGTGGGCGGTTGCGGCTTGTCGCTGAGATGCCCGATGGCACTGTTGCCGAGATCCCGATGACACGGGGAAAACCCGTGAAGTCAAAGATCAGCGCAGCACGGCGTTGACCGATCAAAGCCCGGCTGCCTTGGTCAGATTCACACGGAACCGATCCCTGCGGCGTTGGTAGCGGCGGGTCATCTCAGCGGAGGCGTGGCCGAGGTGTTTCTGGACGTAGCGCTCATCGACCTCGGCGCTGCTGGCGAGACCTGCGCGCAAGCTGTGGCCAGAAAACAGCGCGAGCCGGTCCTTCTCCGGTAGCTCAGACCGGATGCCGGCCTCCAGCACGCATCGCTTGATCAGCCGCGCGACATGTTTGTCGCTGAGGCGGTCCTCAAGCGCCTTGTTGCCATTCCGCGAGGTGCGCGTAAACACTGGCCCGAAATCGATCCTGGCGAAGTGAAGCCATTGCTCGAGCGCATGAACCGGGCAGGTCTGGTCACTGGATCCCCGGCCGATCTCGGCCTCGCGCCAGCCGGTCTTGGCGTTCAGCGTCAGCAGGGCCCCCTGGTCAAGGATATCGATCCAACCACCGCTGTCAGGCGTGTCGTCCTTGCCAACATCCAGGCTGACGATTTCCGAGCGGCGCAAGCCACCGGCATAGCCGAGCAGCAGGATCGCCCGGTCCCGTAGCCCGCGCAGGTCGTAGGGCAGGGTGGCCACCATGGCGAGGATGTCTTCGCGCAGGATCGCTTCCTTCTGGACCGGCGGGCGCGCGTGCTTGCGTTTGATCCCAGCCAACACAGTGGCGATGTGCCGATCCTTGCGATCGAAGGTGAAGCCGCGCTGCGCGTAGTTCCAGGACAGGCCGGACAAGCGGCGTTCGATCGTCGACACGGAGAGGGCAGGGGAGGGGCCCGAACCGGACGCCAGATCCGCGAGGTAGAGTCCGATCATCTCGGTCGAGGGGGGCAGGGGCTCGGTGCCCTTCAGCCGGCACCAGCGCGCAAAATGTTTCCAGTCTTTTGAATAGGCCTTCAGCGTGTTCTCCGACGCAGCAGCACGCGCATAGTCGCGGGCGGTGTCGACCAGTCGATCCAGCGTGCCGGATCCTGCGACATGCGAAGGCAGGGCGATGGATTCGCTTTTGTCTTGATCTCTCTCGTCGTCCTGACCATCATCAGGCGCAGCAGAGTGCGATGATCTCGATTTCTCGTCGTCTGCGGCCATCTTTTCCCCGAAAATTCCCGAATTTTGTGCCTGCTTCGCAGCATATCTTTTTACGTCCGATAAGGCAAGATTATTGGACATGGCAGAGACCAGCAGGGTGGGGCGGTTTCCTCATCATATTGTGGACGAAAGCGCCGCGAGAGACTAGTGTTGTGACATGACATACCAGCCCGCCACGATCTCCGACGACCTGACCACCCTACCGAAGCTGCCCGCATGGGTCACCTCCGGGCGTGCGGAAACCCTTGAAACTGTGGCCTTTCGGTCAGGGGCGGCGCTGACAGTGCTCGATCAACTGATCAGCGATCCTAGGTATGGCGTGCCGCTGAAACTGCTCGCCAACCGACTGGCGCTGAGTGCCGCTGTGGCGACCTCGAAACTGGAAGGGCGGTTGGCGCGGGAGGCGGATATCCGCGATGACTACCATCTGACGCCGCCAGGCGAGGCGCGGGGCCCGGATGGCGATCTGCTGGCGTTTTGGCGCGAGGCGGTGCGGCTTCGGCTGAAAGGACCCGGCGAGATCGCAGACCTGATCGGGCCCGACCGCGGGGAGGATGTGGCTGGCTGGCTGGACGCCGGACAAGAACGTGCACGGACCCATGGGCCGCTGGCTGGCGGCCTGGCGGTCCTACGCGCCGTGCTCGACGTGGACGTCCGGGCGGAGCGGGTCGCCTGCCTGCTGTCTGATGTCGTCCTGGCCCGGGCCCTGAACTGGAAGACCGTGCTGCCGCTTTCGGCGTTGAGGCTGACAAAGGCGGTGCTGCGAGAGCTGACCGCGCGCGGGCAGAGGGCAGAGCTGGCGGTTCAGGCCCGGATTCTGGAAAGCACTGAGGAGACTATCCGATTGGCGCGAGAGCTTGCTCGTCGCGCCGATGCGCTTTGCGCCATTGCACCAAAGCTGCGGGCAAGAGGATCGGATGCCGCCGTCGATCTATTCCTGACCGAGGATGCCGTGGCGCCGGCGTCGATGCTGTCGCCGCGTATCCGGGGTACCAACATTCCGATGACGGACCGTGCCGCGCGGCGGTTCTGCGACCGGCTGGTCGAGCTGGGTGTGGCACGGGAGCTGACCGGTCGGTCCACCTTCCGGCTCTACGGGATCGCGCCATGACGACCGCGACCCGGAAGCGGAAACCGGCGGAGGAGGGCGGCGCCGTCTTTGACCGGAACCTTGACGAACTGCCGCAGGAGCTGCGCTGGCGCGAATGGATGGGACGGATCGAGGCGGTGCTCTTCGCCAGCGCCTCACCGGTCGGCCGTGAAGATCTGGCGCGGGTGGTGGGGCAGGGGGCCTCGGTCGAGATCCTGATCGAGGACATCCAGGCCGAGCTCACCGGGCGGCCCTACGAGCTGGCGCAGGTGGCTGGCGGCTGGATGTTCCGGACGCGACCGCAGTTCGCCGACGCGATCAAGGCCGCGGCCGATCTCGGTGACCAGTCGCTTGCCTTCACTGAGATGGAGATGGGCGTGCTTTGCGCCATCGCCTATCATCAGCCGATCGACCGAGCCGGGCTGGCGGACATCTTCGGCAAGGAGGTCAGCCGCGATCTGTTGTCTAGGCTGCGGTACAAAGACCTGATCGCAAGCGGGCCCAGGTCTCCGCGGCCTGGGGCGCCGCATACCTTCGTGACGACCGAGACGTTCCTGGTGACCTTCGATCTGCAGAGCCTGCGGGATTTGCCGGAGCTGGAGCTCGACTTTGACGCGAACGCGAGTGCCGAGGCCTAGTGCTCCGTTCCGAGAGAGACTGTTAAGAAGCACAAATCAAAACCTCGCGCGGCGGCGGCGAAAGCGCACTTTTTGCCGGGTGGGCTCGCCGAACAACACATCGGGAATCGCGGAGTTTTCCGATATGTGTTGGACTAGCTTTGTCTTCGGGTATTCAAAGCCATAGATCCAATCACCTTTGATACGCCTGAGAAGCCAAACAACGTCCTCTCCGAAGTCGAAGGCGACAATGACGCCGACATGAACCCATTCTTTCAGCAATCGCGAATCGAAGATCCAGAGCTGGTGCACGACCCCGTCTTTGGTTGGATGCTTTACACCATCTTTGATGGCCGACTGAAACTGCTTTCGATCGGTCTGGCGCCGCGTTCCATCGACGACCCAGAACATCGGTTGATGAAATTCAGTCCGCTTCTTTGCTTCCTCTGGCCTTAGGTATGAGTGTTGGAATTCGACGACCAAACCCTTGGGTGTTTTGACGTCCGCAATGTGTAGTTCGCCCTGATCGTCCCTCGCAGCCACTTCCTGCCAGTCTGTCGGGAAGTGGTTCTTCCAATCCCGGTGCCACTGCGTCTCGTTCTCCCACCAATGATCACAGTGACGGCGGCCCATATGGGCCCAGTGCCAGACCTTCCGGGTTCCACACCTGGCGATCACTTCTGCGCCACAACCGGGGCATCGGCCCTTTGCGCCCGGTGTCGCTTCGACACGCTGATATTCATTTACTGCGAATCGCATGGCACTATCCTCAAGTCGGTGTCCGCTTATCGCGAACTGGATCCTTGGCCGGTCTTTTCGGGCGACCGCCGCGACACCAATTCACCTGTCCTTTTTTGATCCAGAAATGGCATCCGCACTCATTCTTTTGATGGACAGAGGGATGCACCGTTGGCCGCGACCAAAAATCTTCAGAGATACCCCAACGTGGCCGCTGATTGGGGTTCAATGATAGTGTGATGACTTCTCCGCAGCCGCCGGGACATCTGAGGCATGCCCATTTCTTTACGTTGCCACTTTCCACGACGGCAAGCGTTTCCGGTAGAAGCGCCGTTCGGTCTTGCAAGGACGGTGCCCGGGTCGTCAGGAAGTCAAATGGCAATAAACCCATTCTCCGAAAAAGACGTGAGATGGCTTGTTTCATGTCAGGTCACCATGTCCAGAAAGGGTTGCACATCGCCCCGACCAAGCGTCTGCGCCGCGTCGCAGCATGGGCAGTCGGATCGGACTTCAACAAGGGGCCTACGCTCGTCTCTGGCGTGAAAGCGCCGCATGCGCGTAGGCACCATACCGGCCGCTCCAGCGAGGCCAGTCACGCCGGCCAGCCACTCATTGACCGCCATCGCCGCCGCTTCGGTCGTAAAGGTGACCACTGCCGGAGATGGATCGCCTTCGCCCAAAACATAGGCTTCTTCTTTCAGTCGCTCATAAGCGTCAGGGTCGTCGCGCCTAATAACTTCTTCACGTGCCCGCGGCGGATCGACGTAGCCGCCGCAAAGTAGGCAAGGATGCCCAGGCACGAGTGTCGAAACACGGGCGAAGAGATCATAGGCTGTGTCGGTGCGCCGCTGCATCGCAAGCCCCACATCGATAACGGGGATGCCGTAGAACCGCGTGAAGCGATTGAGAAACAACCGTCCGGCGTGGTCACCGCTGCCATACGCGACCACCGAAGCGGAGGTCAACGGTACAAGCCTTTGGCACTTGTCCGGTGCCTGCCAAAGTCAGCTTTGGCGCGACGTAGAACATGTCAGGCGGACAGTCTGGGTATCCCCTGGGCAGCAGAATCAGAACATCTGCCGCCGTGTGGTTGAATTTTCCGTCCGGCAGCGCGTGGTTCTTCAGGATGATCCCTGTGTTGCCACCCTCTGAAACCACCTCGAACTTGTAGCCGTGACCAGAAAGATAGATCTGATCTTTCGACGGAAGGGCATCCCCCTCCGTCGTCTGGTCGATCAGCGAAACGAACCGCTCAACTCCGGCATCCGCCAGGTTGATCACATCCGTATCCGTGATCTTCTTGTCGTGCTGCCCAGGGATTTCCTGCCAGAGGTTGTAGTTCGGCGGTAACTTGGCCAACTTGCGCAGCACGAAGCCGCTGATGCACGCCCGAGGCCATTCGAGATCGGCGTCGTCGATCTTGAACTTGAAGCTACGATCGGAACGGGCGACGAGCACCTTTTCCACACCACGGCCACGTAGGTCGTAGCTTTCGTCGAGCCGGATGTCTTCGAAGTCGCCATTGGGTAGGATCGCGATGGCCGCATGCTCGTCGACGGGGTGACCACCTGCAGCCTCGATAAGCTGGCGCCCCAAGACTTTGGGATCGTCGAAGACGTGCTTTCTGAAGTTGAGGTCCTCATCGGCGATGAGAACAGGGAAGCGAGGAGTGTTTCCTTGCGATTTCATAGTTTTAGTCCTTGTACACTTTGAGGCCACAGACACCATGTCTGCGCCTTCACAAGGACAATCGCGGCGTCAGGAAGAATCCGGTAAGCCTGATCCGATTTTTTTTCTGAGGGTGCCGGATGGTGGCGGATTGCAGATGAAAAAGTAGGGGCATCGCGCACATCGGTCGTTGCGGTTGGGTGGAAATCGGCCCTCGATGATGGCAATCGCAGCGTCTGCGATTTTTGCCTTCTTGTTCCCGAGTTGCGTACTCTTCATCGACAACCGATCTTGCGATCCACCGGTCAAATAGACGAATTCGGCTTTGCCGCGGCCATCGGCGGCGATTTGAAACGCAGCCGCATCAAGCGCGGTCACCGCGGTGCTTGTCTTGCGCCCCGTGCGAATGCGTCGGAACACCGTGGTGTTTCCCGTGTCGATCTCCTCGTGAGCTGTCACCACGACTTCCGCATCGCCGAACCGGAGTGAAAGGGATTGCGGCACGCGCCGGGTCTCGCCCTGCCGCAGCCGGAGGAAAAACTGCAGCAACTCGCCGGAGATTTGACGATACTCCGAGGCGTAGCCGTGTTCAATCGGTCCATGGGCAGTCCACGCGGTGTCCATGATCGCCTGCAACTCTCGCTGGTCCGTCACATCACCGAGGCGTCTCGTTAGCTCATCGACAACGGCCTGAACGGCATTGTGCATGCGCATGGGGGCGGACTCCATGCGACGACCACCGACTTGCAACACATGTGCGAAAAAGAAGCGACGGGGGCATTTGTCGTAGGTGGCAAGTTGAGAGGGCGACACTCGGGCAATCCCGTCGACTTCCAACTTGAAGTATTCGTCGGCGGCCAAAACGTCAGCTGGAGCGGACATCGGCGATGCTTCACAGAGCTTGCCAGAAATGTCGTCGATGAAGCTGGATTTGCTCTGCCGCCGACCATTGGACTGCTTGTTTGGTGCATAGAGCGTTAGGTGCTCTTCCGCTCGGGACAATGCCACAAAGAACAGGCAACGCTGTTCCTCGTCATGCCCAGCCTTGATAGCCTCGCTGCCAATGAATGGCGCACCCTCGATCATCCCGTCCGGCGGTGCGAGGCCACGGCTCTGATTGGCTGATCGGGGGATTGAACTGCTCGTCAAAGACGGCAGGTGAAGCACCTTGAACTCGAGGCCCTTACTCCCGTGGATCGTCATCAGGCGGACGGCATCCAAGCTCTGAGCGGCACTTGGAAGATCGCGCAGATCGCGCTCGTCCGAGAGGATCACAAGCCGCCGGATGTGCTCCAGAAGGTCCCGTATCGGGTAGCCCGATCTTTCAGGCAGAGCCGACCGCAGAAAATTCTGGAATTGCCAGAGGGCAAGCGCGGGGTTGGCGTTGCCGCTCCGAGCCTCGGTCGCGATATCGGCTGCCAGGCGGGTTCGGTCCAGGTAGATCTTCGTGACCACCTGCCAGGCCGTGGACGTTGGTTCGATCCCTTCGAAGGCGTCTGTTAGCGCTTTGAGCGAATGTCGGCCCTCTTCCGACAATCCCGGAGTCGCTCCGAGAACAGTCCGCCAATCGAGTGGGAGAGGCTTGTCAGCACACCGGATCGTCTCAACGGCTTCGGCGACGTCCTCGATAGGCATCCGAAACGGCGGCATCGAGGCGATGCATGTCAATCCCATCGCTCGCGGATCAATCACGAGCGACAGCAGCGACAATGCTTCCTTGATTTCTGGCCGGTCGAACAAAGGGCCGAGGAACAGAACCGGTATTCCACGTGCCTCCAGACCCGAAGCGATTTCTGCCAACCGTGCGTTTCCCTTGCAGATGACTGCCTGATCTCGACAAGAGATCGAGTTGGTAAGGGCGGCGGTTATGCGTGCGGTGACCTCGTCGATTTCATGATCTTTCGACTCGACTGAAACGAACGACGGCGCCACGCCGTTTGTGCCCTTGAATGCATTTGCCTCGAAGTCCGGCGCTTCCATGCGCGTTTTCGCAAACTCGCTGAATGTATCGCAGATTTCCTGGCATGAGCGGTAGTTCGTACCGAGTTGCAGCGATGTCCCACCTGGAAAATCATCAGTCTCGAACCGATCAATATTGTAGGAGGATGCGCCACGGAAACGATAGATGGATTGCTTCGCATCACCCACGACCCATAGGTTTTCGCCGTCCGGCTTCAGCGCACGCAAAAGTCGTACGCTCGCGCGATTTACGTCCTGATACTCATCTACGAGAATATGCTCATATCGGTCCCGCAGCTGCGCCCGTACAGCCTCGTCCGACTCGACCAGCGCCGTTGGGCGAGCGACGAGATCACCGAAATCGACTGCACCGAGATCAGCCTTTAGTCGCTCATATAGGTCGTAAACCGAAGCGATCTCGAGACATTTCTCTGCTGCAGTCCGATCTTCTTCGGTTTGTGCTATGTCGGCCATTTTCTGTGAGAGCGCACGATACTGGTGATGATCGACGACTTCGTCTTTTGCGCGTGAGATGGCCGAGAGAATGGACCGCAAATTGTCGGTCGGATCAAAGAGGTCGTTGAAATGTGTCAGTCTCAACCGCGGAAACTCGTCTTCCAAAAGCGCAATGGCTTCGGTGGCGTCGATCAACCGCGGGTCAGATGGCAAACCTGCGCGATCGTGGAACCGGCGCAGGATATCAAGTCCGAAGGAGTGAAACGTTCCGATCCAAGCGGACCCGGCAGCTTCGGGCCAGGCCACCATGGCGCGATCCGTCATTTCGCCGGCCGCCTTGTTTGAGAAGGTTAGAAGCAGGATGCCTTCCGGGTCAACGCTCCGATTCTTCAGAGCCGACAGCCGGCCGACAAGCGTTTGCGTCTTGCCGGTTCCCGGTCCGGCCTTCAGAAGTAAAGCCTTTCCGCTGTGTTCCGCCGCACGTCTTTGCTCGTCATTCAAAGGTTTTGGCGTTGACACAGTGTCGTCGCCCTCTTCGCTCGGTGGGAGCAAGAGCGCATCGAATAGTTGAACAGCCACCATTGGGTAGGGAGCGCCAAGCCGCTCGCTGATGGGGCCGTTGGTTGTACGGACTAGATCGATGTCCTCGGAATAGCGAAGCGGCTTCGGGAAGTGCAGCTTGTTGAGAGCTGTTCCCCCGCGAAAGCGCAACTCCTTTCGAAGCATCTCATCGGAGAAGATGTCGACAAGCGCACGACTGATGATCAGATCCTGTTCGATCTGACGTTGCTCGGCCCATGGTGCAATTGCTCCCCACGCGACTATGTTCTGCGACGGGATCATTCATCGACCTCCGGATTGCGGCGAATGATGACACGCCAACGAGGATTGCGGTCGATTGGATCGAACGCGAAGTCTGGGTCTCGTGCTTCTGCACGATCAAGCTCAGTCCAGTTGCTCTGGCTGCGAGCCAACAATACATGATGCATTGCTTCTGCCTTGGCGCCATGACCAAGCCAGTCCAGCAAGTATCCCAGCCGCTGCACCACTGGCCGCTCTACGGTTCGGGATAGGTGAGCCAGTTGCTCTTCGTCAATTTTCGGACCGAGGTCCGAGAGCACC